>CAYJNB010000316.1:0-292 GCA_964371205.1 uncultured Treponemataceae bacterium | reverse complement strand
TTTATATAGACCCTCCATACAATACAGGTTCTGATAGTTTTGTGTACCCCGACAATTATGTTATGGATAAAGATGAATACGATGACTTAACAGAAAAATATGATGAAGATGGAAATATTCTTTTTAAGGAAAATAAAAAAGCAAATCCACGCTATCATTCAGATTGGTGTTCAATGATTTACCAAAGACTAAAACTTGCAAAAAATCTGCTTACAGATGATGGCGTGATTTTTATAAGCATTGATGATAATGAAGTTGAGAATTTGAAGAAAATTTGTAGTGAACTTTATGG
>CAYJNB010000315.1:0-2252 GCA_964371205.1 uncultured Treponemataceae bacterium | reverse complement strand
ATTTTACCGAACCGGTTAAGGTTGAAATATTTTTTGAAACACTTTCGCGCTTTTTGCGTATTAATTTTCCGTTTGATGATACTCCCAGTATATTAGATGTGCATGTAAACGACAGTATTATTTTTATAGAAGTTGCTCAAGGCTTAAATCGAGAAAAAATAGGTATGCTAAAATATCGTATACCCGAGTTGATTAAACAGCATAACTTACATGTTCCTAAAGTTGTTGTTATTATGACAGACTTAGATTTAACCTTTATTGATGGGGTTAATCTTGAATTACTTATTAATAACATTTTAGCTGAGCCAAAAATACGTAATAAGAATTTTAAAATTTTGTCTTTAAGTCCATTTGTTTCACAGTTTATACCTGGTCATAAAGAATACGATGAGGTAGAGGTTGTTACAAATCTTGCAACAGTATTAAATAGCTTGCTCAAAGAAGATGATAACGGGTCTGGAGATGTTCAAGAACTTATATCGGACAGATTATTACAAGCTTCAGAAACAAACCATTCTTCTTCTATGGAAATGAGAATGAAAACAGACTCAATGCAACCTGGAGCAAAGAGTATGCCGCAGAGTTCAGATGCGCCTCATATTCCTATTGCTGTATTTGATGCAGACCAAACACAAATTGCAACACTGTCAAAAGCTTTTGCTCTAATTAATGCGGATCCTAAGATTTTTGTGGATGGAGGTTCATTCTTAAAAGAAGTTGGAGCCAAGAGTTTTGATTTATTATTACTCAATATGAATATGCCAAATAATTCTGGATGGCAAATTTTACAATTCCTAAAGTCTAAACAATTTCCTGTACCTGTTGTTGTGTACGGTTCTATTCCAAATGCAAATTATATTACACAAGCTATGAATTTTGGTGCAAAGGCATTCTTAGCAGCCCCATTAAAGCCAGATGTTGTTGTACAAAAGATAATAGAAATCCTAAACGCTCGTATATAGATTTTTTTTAAAAAGATTTGAATAAAAATACACTCTAAAGGATCTTTTATGCCGTATTCAAATTATCACACACACACACAGTTTTGTGATGGAAACGAGGAAGCAGAGAATTTTGTTTCTGCAGCAATTGCCAAAGGGTTTACTCAGCTTGGTTTTTCTGCTCATACAATGTTACCTCTTTTAGGTAAGAAAGACATGAGTGATGATTGGCATTTGCCGGTTAAAGAGTATTCTACGTATTGCAAAGAAATACACCGATTAAAAGAAATCTATGCAGATCAGATAGAAATTTTTTGTGGATTTGAAGCAGAATATTTTCCGCTTATAACTGAACCAAAAAAAGATGCGTATAAAGAATTTCCACTCGACTACCTTATAGGTTCACTGCATTACGTGGTTGGTAACAATCCTCAGGTAGATTTTTTTACAATTGATGGACCTGTCGAAGAAATTCAGAATGGGCTAGACTCTGTTTTTGGTGGCGACGCTAAAAAAATGGTGCAAACATTCTTTTCCTTACAGCGTGAGATGATTACACTTGGTGATTTTGATTTTTTAGGGCATCCTGATGTTATTCGAAAAAGAAATAGTGTTATGCATCTTTTTGATGAGTCCGAAGCTTGGTACAAGGGTGAACTGGAAGAAACAGCACGTCTTTGCGCACAAAAAAATATCGTTATAGAAATAAATACTGGTGGCATTGCACGTGGAGCTATTGATGATGTCTATCCTTCGCATGATTTCTTGTTACAATTTAATAAGTATAATGTTCCTTTGGTTATAAACTCAGATGCTCATTCTGCTAGCGATTTGGATTGTGCCTATGACCGTGCGTATCTTGCTGCACGTAACGCTGGTTACAAATCTTATTTAACCTTCGAGAAAAAAGAAAAAGGGCTTTCTTGGAAAGAAAGACCTTTATAATTTTTGCAGTCTAACGATTTTTTCTTTCGTCTTCGCTCTTGCACTCGATACATAATAAGGCATATGGGATTGCCTCAAGACGTGCATGGGGGATTTTCTTTGTGCACTTCATGCAAAGTCCATACTTGCCTTGTTCTATGCGTGTAAGGGCTGAGTCAATGAGCTTTAAGCGGTTTAATTCTTTTGTTCCGATTGTTTCGAGCATTTTTCGATCTACGTCATCTGTCGCTATATCTACACTATCTTTTGAACCCATATCTTCTACTATTTGACGAAAGTCATTATTATTCTCCATAAGTGATTGTACAAGTTCTTTTTTTGATTCAATAAGCAAATCTTTCATTTTTGCATTAAATTCTTTTTCCA
>CAYJNB010000314.1:0-2269 GCA_964371205.1 uncultured Treponemataceae bacterium | reverse complement strand
TTGTGGCAGCTTGAGCACGATTGGCAAATGAGTAACCAATAGAAAGTGTTGGAAAGAAAGTGTGTTCGTAGCTTTCTAGCGAGTAAAGAGTTAACAAGTAATCTAAAGAAAACTCTGTAAATAAACTCTTTCCAATTTGATATTTCAGAGCTAAACCGCTTGTTCCTCCAAAAGAAACATCACTTATAGAAGGCTCTTCATTCTGCATTACACCAACAAGTCTAAGGTTATATAGATACACTATACCTGCTCCAAGATGCGCGCTAAAGTCTAGTTTATTTTCAATTATCGGTCGCGAATATGCTATACTTGCAGTAGCTGGAAAGATATGACCAACACTGGTGTATGTGGGGGTCTCTTGTTCAAAGCGCGTCGCATAAGCGGAAAACAGCAGTCCAAAACTACCAAGTTCTCCATGGATAGGATAAAAGCTGAGCTTAAAATTTGCTACTACTGGCAAATATATTGTATCTAAATAAGAATTAAGGTTTCCCTCAGAGAAGTTAAACCCAAATGAATACCCAAGTGATATGTTTAGATTACTTCTCTTTCCATTTTTTATTTTTAATGATTCTAAAGAATCTTGTAGTCCACCAGGATTTGTAATTATACAGGTATATGTACCACTCTCTAAGTCTTGTACATTAAATTGCACTTGTACTACACTTCCTTCTGTAGAGACAACTTCTCCTAATAAAGATTTTCCATCTGAGTTTTCTAAAACAATACGAGACGCAGAAGAAATTTCGCTACCTTGTATTTGCAATAAACCAGCATTATCTTCTTTTAGGTACATAGTGTCTGGAAAAATACTCTCTATAGCCGGTTGCAAAGCCTTTAATACGGTAAAATTGTACCATTCTGTAGCAGGCTCTACCCTGTTTAAAATATTTGTTACCATAATTCTATAGCGATAATTACCCGCACGCAAAGAAATCTCTAATTCATTTCGAGATGTTTTATGCGTAGATTGCACACTCCAAATACCTGCTGTATTTTCGTTTTCAATTACAATTTCATACTCTTGCGCATAGGGAATATGATCCCAAGTTAACATTTGCTTCATTGTATCTTGTGCATACAATAAACCTGCACACACAAAAATAATATAAAAAGCTATGCACTTCTTACAGACCATACATTTGCTCCACAGTAAGATTTTGCGGTGCAGTAACAACAGGCAGGTCTATAATAAACATATTTTTACTAACAATCCCTTTTTGAAGCGTTCCATCTGGTAAGTTTCTATTTGCTTCCACAGACCAATAAAAGTTCCCTCTATCAAGTAAATGTAGGTCAGTAAAAGCAAATTGTTGCGTATCTTTTAGTAATTCTTGTACAATAACAGAACCATCTTCAGCAGTTATTGTAAGTATATATGTATCTGCTGTATCTATAGCATTCCAAGAAAAGTCTATACTTTTATTGTGTAATAAGTAGTCAAGGTCAAAGAGTGTATTATCTTCTGGGGTTAAAATTGAAGCAGGTAATTGTTCAATTTCGTCTACTACAAAACGTACAGGCTCACTTGGCGTAATATCAAAACCACTCTCTGCTTCTGCAAGAACTGTCCAATACCATAATCCAGAATCTAATGGTGGTAATTGAATAGTATTCGTAGGGTTAGAAATTCGTAACTCTATATCTGATTCTCTTGGTTCAATGCCTTGCAAACGAGAATTTGCTGTTAAGCCTCTATTAACCTTTGTTAAAATAAATTCTGTACTAGATAGTTCTTCTTCTGATTTCCAAGTTACCGTTGGAGGGTTTAGTAATGCACTCACTCCATCCACTTGGCCATTATTTGGAAACTCTTCTAACGAAACAAACTGTAATTTTCTCATTCGTATGTTTCTTGATGCAATAGTACTCTGTTGCGGTTGTAATGAAGGCGTATTATTTGCAAATGCTTGCACTGTCCAAAAATAACTGCCTTCTGGCATTGTGTTCATATTTACCGATACTCGACTCGTTTGAACATTTAAACTCTCAAATACAGGTTGTTGTCTGTTTGCAGTGCTAAATAACTTAAATGCATAATATTCAGCGTTTTCAACCTCTGTCCAAGTAAAGCTAGTTCTTTCATTTGGTGCTATTACTAGAGATTCATTTACTCTAGGATAGTTTTGAGTTACATTCGACAGTGTAAAGTCAACATACAATTCTTTTGCGTCACTCGCATACGATATTGCTTTATCGTCAGTTTGAGATACTATTCTCCAGTACCATCTTCCGCTCGGTAGTTCAATATCTGTAGTAGATTCGGAAA
>CAYJNB010000313.1:0-2294 GCA_964371205.1 uncultured Treponemataceae bacterium | reverse complement strand
TAGGAGTTACCATGAATATATATAAAAATCGCCGAGCAAATCTTGCAACGTGGATGGCACAACACAGTATTGCCCTTGTGTTTTTTCACGATAGTGAGGCAAGTCGTGACCCCGCAGTCCGCTACTTTTGCGGGAATCCTAGTGATGCAATTCTAGCAATTTCTGTTGATGGATCTGCAGTGCTCTGCCCATGGGACGAAATTATGGCAAAGAAAATGGCACACATTGAACACGTTGTACCCTATACAAAATATGAGTGTAATCCAGTTTTAGCAACAAAACAACTTATAAAATATCTTAAAGCTCCTCATTCTTCTCGCATAGAAATTGCGCCAACAACCCCATACCCACTTTTTTTGCGCTATGTAGATGCAATCGATAATCATAATGTAGTGTGCCGCGAAAATGGCGCCCACACCTACGTTAACTCGCTTCGAGCAAAAAAAGACGGTCACGAAGTTGAGGATTACCGCACTGTCTGCTCTCTTACTAATTCATTAATTGACAAAATCGAACAAGGAGTTCGCAGTGGGGAGCTTAAAACCGAAAGCGACGTAGCTCTTTTTATAGAAAAAGAATGCCGCCTTGCAGGATCTGAAGGAACCTCGTTTAGCACATTGTGTGCAGGACCTGAGCGCAGTTTTGGCATTCACTGTGTGCCGCCATACACTAATGGTGACTTTGCAACTCACGGACTTTCGATTCTTGACTTTGGGGTACTGTGGAACGGTTACGGAAGCGATGTAACACTCACTTTTGCACGTGGCCCTTTGAGCGAGGAGCAAGAAGAGATTTTAACCTACGTACAAAAAGCTTACGATGCTTGTTTACCGCTGTATGTACCGGGCAAACCGGTAATCGAAGCGGCTCAAAAGGCAGCAGATATATTTGCAAAAATAAAGAGAAAAATGCCCCATGGGCTTGGACACGGAATGGGTCTTGAACCACATGAATATCCGCGCATAAATACCAGAGCCGAAAACGATGCCGTATTTGAAGCAGGAATGGTGGTAAGCCTTGAGCCGGGCTTGTATGACTCTAAACTCGGTGGTTGCCGCCTCGAGAACACCGTTCTTATTACTGAAACAGGGAACGAAGTACTTACTAACTCGCGTATTATTCGCCTGTAAACGCAAATGATACAATCGAAAAAAGGAAAATATGTTTACAAACCTACTATTTGATTTAGACAACACACTCTACCCCGCTTCAGCAGCTATGGATGCTAACTTAACAAAACGAACTATTGAACAAGCGGCAAAACACTTATCTGTAAGTTTTGAAGAAGCAAAAAAAATGCGCTCACAAGGAGTACCCAATTACGGTACCACCCTCGAATGGCTCAGAAAAGAACACGATTACCCCGACTCAAAAATTGAAGATTATTTTACAGGCGTTCACCCCGAATACGAAACCGAAGACCTCGACTTTGACCCAAACTTGCGCGATTTTTTGCTCAGCCTCAACATGCCTATGGCAATACTAACAAACTCGCCGATTGAACATGCCGAGCGCTCGCTCAAGTTCTTAGGTATAGCAGACCTCTTTGTTTCGATAAACGACATCAAAAGTGCAAATCTTATGGGTAAGCCCCACGCCTCCTGCTTTCAAAAAGCCCTCGAAAAAAGTGGATTCCAAATTGAAAACACCCTCTTTTTTGACGACTACCCCAAATATGCAAAGGGCTATGCCAACATTGGCGGCACCCCCATCGTAGTTGATGAGCACAACAAGTATGCAGATTGCCCGTACTTGCGCATAAAGACTATCTACGAAATTCCTGAGTTGTTGAAAAAGTTGTAGCTTTCATTCGCGCAAGTATGGTAAAGAGCACTTCTTTGTAGCGTAATAAATCGTTAAGCACACCTATTGTTAGAGCACGCCCTTGGTTGAGGGAATTGCGCCGTTTGCACGAGCGTCTATGGCGACGGCTTCGCGCATTGCACGGGCTGCTGCTTTGAACAAGCCTTCCATTTTGTGGTGGTCGCTTCTGCCGCGTAGGGTGTCTAGGTGTAGGTTACACTTTGCGCCGGTACAAAAGCCATGCCAAAAATCGTCGAAGGTGTCAGTTTGGAAGGATGCGCATACAACGCCGTCGGCACCTGCGGTAAGCGGAATACCGCTCAATTCTGCTTCGCATACAAGATAGGGGCGACCGCCAAAATCAACGGCGGCACGGCAAAGTGTTTCGTCCATAGGAAAGTAAAAGAACCCAGCACGGCTGATTCCAGCCTTGTTACCAAGAGCTTTGTCAAAAGCCATGCCGAGTACAATGCCGGTGTCTTCAACACTGT
>CAYJNB010000312.1:0-2299 GCA_964371205.1 uncultured Treponemataceae bacterium | reverse complement strand
CTAAATAAAGAATAATATATCTTTTGGATTTAAGCAAGTGTTTTCGTTAGTTTTTGCTAACTTTTTTTAGAAAAAACTAACATTTTTATTGACAGAAAGTTAAGTATTTTACAAAATATATTTTGATGTAGTGCAATAAAGCCACGAAAAGAGAGGATATATGCCCAAAATTGTTCTTATGAGAGATTTAAAGAATACTGCAATAATTTCAAAAATATGCAATGAAAGTAATGAGCCTATTTTTATCACAAAGAATGGCTATGGAGATATGGTATTAATGAATATGCGATTGTATGAGGTAACGATGGCGCAAATTCATGCTGCAAATATAATAAAGGAGTCATTACAAGAAGTTATCGATGGATAAACAGTGATGAAGGCGATTCTTTTTTTAACAAAATGAAACACTCCTATGGAAACTAAGTATGGCCTTGCTATTTACCCTAAAACTGCAGAAGATATTTCTACCGCAACATTTTGCAAAGTTTTTTATCAAACTGGCTATAAAATTACATTTGTACCAATTAGATTTAGCATGTTTTTTTGTCATCGCGGCTGTATAAGCGTCTTTTTCGTCTGCTATCAACAAAGGATCAGCATATTCTGAAAGCATACCGTATGTTTTATTTCCAGAAGCTGTTACTGAAAAAGGTAGCCCATTCGAGATAACACTTTGTTTTGCAAAAATTCTTACCGCTTCTGCAAAGGATGTTCCCATTTCTCTATAGAGATTCTCTGCATGCTCTTTTAATTCTGCCTCCATTCGAAGTTGTAATGTTGCTTCCTTTGCCATACATGCTCCTTTTATCAATGTAATACAATTGCACTACATTATTGCTGGATTGTCAACGGAAGAGTATAGTACCTTAGAAGATAAAATATTTTGTGATTTTATTTTCGTATTATTACGCTATGTACATATCGCTGCGACTTAGTTTTTCCTACGGTGCTAAAGGGAATAGTTTTACTCCTTCGATTTTATTGATATTTTTTTCTAAAATTTCACTTTTAAATGACTTACCATGTGCAGGATATAGAATTTTTGGTTTTAGATTAATCATTTTTTGCCAAGAGTTTTTATATTCATCTTTATTCCCAATCCATATAGTAATGTTATTTGTGCTCGGAAATCCATTCATTGCGGCATCTCCACAAAATAACTCGCCATCGTTAGTTAAAAGAGAAATAGAATCGTTTGTGTGTCCTTCTGTTTCAAGTATTGTTCCATTTAGAATATGCTCAAGTACATCTTTGTTTTCATTTGTAATAAATAAGAGGTTCTTTTCATAGTCTTTTTTAATAGCAGGAAAGGTATGTTGCCCTTTTCCTAAAAACTTTAATAGTAAACAAAACAAGTAACTTAAGTTCCCGCTACAACCACCTTCAAAAGAGTTTTGCCCTTTTCGTAATACGTCAATTCCTTTAGGGCTCATAATAACTTTGATGTCGTTATTTTCGTTAATCATTTCATTTATAAAACCTGCATGATCATCGTGGGCGTGTGTAAGAAAAATATATTTGATATCTGATACTGAAATATTTTTGCTTTGCATTTTTTTTATGCAACTTTTAAAACTGTTATGATACCCTGTATCAATCATAACATACCCTGTTTCTATTGGGTAAAGAAAGGTATTCATTACTCTGCTACCAATGTTTATTATCATATCACCACCATACTAAAAACTTTTTTGTAATAAGTATATCAGAAAGAAGGAAAAGAATTACAAAAAATATACAAATGCGTTATAATATTTTTAGGAGAAATAGAATGTTTCAAAAAATTATGGCCTTATTTTCTGGGAAAAATCAAAATGATGAATTTCTTAAAGCAGAGATGATTTTACGCATTAAAAAAGCAATAGAAAAATGGAATTGTAATGACATCTATGCAATCTCTTTGTGGGTAAGTGATATAGATGATGAGCCGTGGAAGCCAACTTTTACTCTAGAAGACAGATAAAATATCCTCTATGAAGTTTGTTTTTATTGTCTTAGGCTTTGCTTCTTTTTCTCTAGGATTGATTGGTGTTTGGCTCCCCTTTTTACCTACAACTCCTTTTATTCTTTTTTCAGTAATCTGCTTTGCTAAGTCAAGTAAAAAATTTGAAGCGTGGATAAAGACGACAAACCTTTATAAAAACAATATAGAATCTTTGCAAAGAAAAGAAGGTTTAACAAAGGCTAGAAAAATTCGCATACTTGTGAGCTTAACAGTAGTTTTTGCACTAGCTGCCTTCTTTATGCGCAATACTAAAATCGGACTCATTTGTCTTGCTGTGGTGTGGTTTGCCCATAT
>CAYJNB010000311.1:0-2316 GCA_964371205.1 uncultured Treponemataceae bacterium | reverse complement strand
CAGCATGGGGAACTCTTATTACAAAAAGACCTTTTTTGAAAGATTGCTTAAAATCAATATATGAACTTAGTAAAAATTATAATTGCAAATGGATAACTTTTGGCAAACGGAGCAAAGCCGGACATCCTCATCATCCCTTGTATTTAAGAAATGATGAGAAGCCTCAGGAATTCGACATTGAAGAGTATATAAAAAATCTTTAACTAATTTTATTAGTTGACACACTGTTGTCATATTAAGTGCTCTATAATAATTCACACTATAGGAGTATTATATGAGTAAAAAAGTTAAATTTAATGTACTGCATACAATGTGCAAATTGAGTAAGTCTCTTGAAGAATCACAACTCAATAAAACTAAAATAAAAGAATTTAAAACAGAACTTACTCAATTAAAGACATATTTTGATACAACTGATGATGAGACCTACATTTTAATAGCTATTTTTACATTAAAATATAAGGATAGAGGTTTGTTTACATTAGGCGATATTGCATCTTTTTTTGGTATTAAACCTATAGAAGTCCTTCAATACCAAAAATCTTTTCTATCTCTATTTGAAAAAGAATATATACAATATAGAAAACAACACACTTACGAACGAAAAAAGCCCTTTAATATTCCAATGGACATTGAAGCTTCGTTTGATTTTAATTTTTTTGTTGAGCAGGCAATACTTAAAAATATAACTATTCCCATGCAACGACAAAAGAATGAAGAAATGACAAATGATGCATTTGTCAAATTAATCGCTTACATATTAGATGACGTTGTAGATGACAATGATACAACCACTCATTATGAAGCTTGGGACGAAATTGAAAAAATAGAAGAAAAATATGCCGCCGTACCAGTTGTTCAAAAGTCAAGTTGCATTTTACATGAAAAAAAAGACCGTATGCTTTTTTATATGATATGTAATTCATATAATGTGAATTATAATAAGGCAAGGACATTAAAGGAATACTTAGACGGAATTTATTCACTCCAAAGTGAAAAAATAAAAGTTGCTAATCAATGTCGAGAAAAAATACATCCACTTTTTACCAATGAACTCATAAAATTCTCTGAATCAAATGATATTTTTGATCTCGATGTAACTTTAGATGAAGGAGGGAAAGACATTTTTTTAGATGAATATACTAAGCTTTTTGAAATACAAAAAAACAGAAAAGATCTGATTACTCCAGAAAAAATTACAGAAAAAACTCTCTTTTTTAAACCCGACCTAGAAAAACAAGTAAACTTCTTAACTTCAACCTTAGAAGAAACAAGCTTTAAAAATCTTAGAGCTCGCCTCGAAAAAGAAAAGTTTCCGCAAGGTGTGTGTGCCCTCTTTTACGGAAGCCCAGGGACTGGAAAAACGGAAACCGTGTACCAACTTGCAAAGGCTACAGGCCGCTCCATTGTGCATGTTGATATTAGCCAGTCAAAGTCAATGTGGTTTGGAGAGAGCGAAAAAAAGATTAAAAAGATTTTTCAAGACTATAAAAGACTTTGCAAAGAATGCGACATAAAGCCCATTTTGCTTTTCAACGAAGCCGATGCCATTTTTTCTAAGCGTAAAGAAAGTCACACATCGAGTGTCGCTCAAACAGAAAACGCCATGCAAAATATTATACTGGAAGAAATGGAAAAACTTGACGGCATTTTAATTGCAACAACCAATCTTACAGGGAATTTAGACGCAGCCTTTGAACGCAGATTTTTGTTTAAAATTGAATTTGAAAAGCCCACTGTAGAAGCAAAGATAAACATTTGGAAAAATAAAATGCCAAAACTCTCTAAGAAAAAGGCGACAGTATTAGCAAATAGCTATGACTTTTCGGGTGGTGAAATTGATAACATTGTAAGAAAGTGCATTATGGACGAAGTAATTTCGGGGAAGAAAGCGAGCCTAGAGGATATTGAAACACTTTGCAAGCAAGAGCATATTAACAAACAAAGAAGTGCAAAGCGGATAGGATTTAGAGTGTAATACAACACTGCTGTCCTTTAAATTCAATTTTGCTACCCTCAACAAGGAGATACACAATGAACTTTATCACAATAGACTTTGAAACGGCAAACCAATACCGTAACAGTGCAATTTCAGTTGGCTTGGTGGGCTTTATAAACGGCGAACCTACAGAAACATTTTACTCACTCATTAAACCGCCGTTTAAATACTTTGAACCGGACTTTTTCGATATTCATGGGCTTGTGTACGCTGATGTACAAAATGCTTCCACTTTTGACGTAGTGTGGGAAACCGGCATTGTACCGTTTATACAAAAGCATGTAAAAAAAACTGGATGTGAGGCTGTATTTGTTGCC
>CAYJNB010000310.1:0-2334 GCA_964371205.1 uncultured Treponemataceae bacterium | reverse complement strand
CCAAGAGCTTTGTCAAAAGCCATGCCGAGTACAATGCCGGTGTCTTCAACACTGTGGTGTTGATCAACTTCCACATCGCCCGTAAGACTTCCGCTTATATCGAACATACCGTGCTTACAAAAAGAGGTGAGCATGTGCTTAAAAAAGCCAATATTGCATTCAAAATCGCACTTACCAGTTCCATCAAGATTGAGGGTAAGTGTAATATCTGTTTCTGCTGTCTTTCTTTCTATAGTTGCTATTCTTTCCATGTTAAAACCTTATATGTAAAACCTATAAAACAATCTTAGTTGAGAACCTTGCGCAATTGATATTCAAGAATATCTGTTGCACCGAGTGCTTTTAGCTTTGGCAATAATTGTGGCACTTCGCTCTTTTTAACTGCAATTTTAACAGCATAACCATCGTCGCCATACAGAGGTGCAATAGTTGGACTTCTCATTGCTGGAAGACCAGTTACCAATTCTTCGAAGCGTGCACGTGTAACGTTCATTTCGAGCATAACACGGTCGCGTGCATCTATTACTGCCTCAAAAAGCATCTTAAGTTCCATAATTTTTTGCTTTTTAGCAGGGTCGTTCATTGCAGCCTTAGATGCAAAAAAGCGTGTAGAACTGGTCATTAGTGTATCGACAATGCGTAAGCCATTTTCTATAAGGGTACGCCCAGTTGAAGTATTATCGATAATCATATCAGCATCATCTGGTGGAAAGACTTCTGTTGCACCGTGAGTGCGAACCACAAGGCTGTCAATTTTTTGCTCAGTTAACCATTTTTTTGAAATTTGTTCATATTCGGTAGCAACAATAATACGTTTTGTTTTGAGCATTGTATCATCAATTTCATTTGGAACAGCTGCAACAATGCGTACACCGTCAAAACCAAGATCCAAAATTTCTTCAACTTCGGCACCGGTCTCTTGAATCCAGTCAACTCCCGTAAAACCGCAGTCGTGAGCTCCAAGTTCAAGTAATTTTCCAATATTTTGAGGTTTCATAACCTTTGCTTCTAAGTCATCTTGATTAACAGTCGGTCTATAAGCACGATCTGGCAGTTTAATCGAAATTCCAGCCCCTTCAAATAAGGCTACCACGTTTTCATAAATACGCCCTTTAGGCAACAAAATTTTTAGCTTTTCCATGTCCGTAGTATAGCATCTTTAGTATTTTTTTGCTATAGTTAGTGTATATTTATACAAAAAAAGAGGTTTTTTAATGAAGAAGATTATTGCTTTATTACTCGTTTCGCTCCTTGCTTTCGGCGTATTTGCTGGTGGTTCTAAGGATTCTGGTACAGACACTTCTCTCGAAGATGTTATGTCAAAAGGAAAATTCATTATGGGGCTTGACGATTCTTTCCCTCCAATGGGTTTTAGAGATAACCAAAACAATATCGTAGGGTACGATGTTGACCTTGCAAAAGAAGTTGCAAAAAGAATGGGCGTTGAATTAGTTTTACAACCTATCGACTGGGCAGCAAAAGAACAAGAACTCGATACTGGTAAAATTGACTGTATTTGGAACGGCTTTACTATGACTCCAGAACGCGAAGCAATGCTCAACTTTACAAAACCGTACCTTGATAACGCACAAGTTGTTGTTGTTCGCAAAGATTCAGGCATTACGGACTTATCTGGACTATCAGGAAAGGCTCTTGGTCTCCAAGCAGGTTCAAGTGCAAGTATCGCATTAGACAATGCAGCAGATTTTAAAGACAGCTTAGACGAGATTGTTGAGTTCAAAGACAATGTAATGGCATTTATGGACTTAGACAGCAAAGGTATTGAAGCTGTATTATTAGACAAAGTAGTTGCAGGTTACAGTATTAGCCAAAACTACAATCACTTTGTAATGTTAGAAGAATCACTTGGTTCAGAAAAATACGGCATTGGGTTCCGCAAAAACGACACTGCATTGCGTGCAAAAGTTGAAACAACACTTGAAGAAATGGCTGCTGATGGTACAATCGCAGAGATTTCTACAAAATGGTTTAACTCAGATATTTCAACAATCGGAAAATAACATTAGTTAGTATGTATAGTTTTTAAATCAAATAAGGTAAACCAGAAAGAAATGAAATCTATAAAAATCAAGCTCCGGCTATTCGTATAATAGCTCGCAGTTTGAAAGTAGCGCAAATATGCTTTTGTAGATGCAAGACTGAGATATGTCTGCAAGCCGTCAAATGATTTTTCAGCTTCCATTTCTTTCTTATACACATTTTTTCTTTTAAAATAAACTATACATACTAACTCATAACGCGCAAAAGGAATTTTATGGATAGAACGGAATTTTTACAGTTGCTTATAACAATGGCGCAAGGGAGTCTTACATC
>CAYJNB010000309.1:0-2341 GCA_964371205.1 uncultured Treponemataceae bacterium | reverse complement strand
ATGTTAGTTAAATAACAGGGGCTTTGCCTCTGTTATTTTATTGTCGAACAACAAAGGAGGAATTATGGCAGATGAATATGTATTGCAATTGCAGCATATAAGGAAAGAGTACCCTGGTGTTGTAGCATTGAAAGACGTTACATTAGAGTTAAAAAAAGGCGAAATTTTAGCTTTAATAGGTGAGAATGGAGCAGGAAAATCAACGCTTATTAAATGTTGCTCTGGAGCGGTAATCCCAACTTCTGGTAAAATTTTGGTAAACGGTAATGAATACTCGAAAATGACCCCGCAACGTGCATCTAAAAACGGTATTGCAATTATTTATCAAGAATTTAATAATGTACAGGAATTATCTGTTGCAGAAAACTTATTTTTAGGACGACCAATTAAAAAAGGGATTGTTATAGACAGAAAAGCAATGGAAAAAGAAGCCGCAGAGGCTTTTGCGCAACTTAATATCGATATAAATCCAAAAGCTTTGATGAAGGATTTAACTGTTGGGTATCAACAAATGGTAGAAATTGCAAAAGCAATTCACCAAAATGCGAAAATATTGATTATGGATGAACCTTCTGCACCATTAACAAGTTCAGAAGTTGAAAGTATGTTTGCAGTAGTAGAACAGCTTCGAAGAGAAGGTGTTTCTATTGTATATATATCACATAGATTGGATGAAATTTATAGGCTATCAGATAGAATTGTAGTTTTACGTGATGGCGAATATATAAAAACATTAATTACTAAAGAAAGTAGAGTTCAAGAATTAATTCAATTGATGGTAGGACGAGAGTTAACTAACTCTTATCCACCACGTGGAAATTGCATTGATGAAAATGAAGTAATGCTTGAGTTGCAAGATGTTTGTGGGAATGGTAATAAAAACATGGACTTAGTTATTCGCAAAGGTGAAATTCTAGGTTTAGGTGGTTTGGTTGGTGCTGGTCGCACAGAGCTTGCAGAAATGATTTTTGGTGCAGTAAAAAAAGATTCTGGAAAAATGATTTTTAAAGGAAAGGAAGTCTCTCCAAAGACACCTCGCGAGGCAATTGACTTAGGTATTGCACTTGTTCCAGAAGATAGAAAACGGCATGGTGCTATGTTAGGTATTTCAATAAAAAATAACATAAATATGCCAATATACAAAAAAGAGTCCGTTGCCAGTGTGATTAATGCAAAAAAAGAAATGGAAACAGCACAAAAATATGAAAAAAACATGGCAATAAAAACACCATCATTACATCAACTGGTAAAAAACCTAAGGGGTGGAACTCAGCAAAAAGTTATACTTGGTAGGTGGCTTGCTGCAGCTTCTGAACTGATTATTGTTGATGAACCAACTCGCGGTATAGACGTTGGTGCAAAATATGAAATTTATAAGTTAATGAATGATTTGGTAGAAAATCAAGGAAAATCAATACTAATGATTTCTTCAGAAATGGAAGAATTAATTGGTATGTCTGATAGAATTGTTGTGTTGTCAGAAGGAAAAATGACTGGAGAGCTACTCAAAGGTGATTTTGATCCAGAAGTAATTATGTCCTATGCTTCAATAGGAAAATTAGATATAGGAAATATAGGGGAGTAACTGTTATGAAAGAAAAGATAGTATATCAACTAAAAGAAAAAGCAATTTGGTTAGTGCTTGTATTGCTTGTTATTGGTTTTACAATTGCAAATCCACGTTTTTTAAGTACAACAAACCTGCTAATTATGCTACGACAAGTATCAATGTTCGGAATTGCATCAATTGGTATGACATTTGTAATTTTGCTAGGCGATATTGACTTGTCAATCGGTTCAATCATTACTTTTGTAAATATTGTATGTGCATACTTTATGGTTTATATGGGTATGAATATGTGGCTTGCAATATTTATAACATTAGTTATTTCCATTTTGATTGGTTTGTTAAATGGTATGATGATCTCAAAAATTAAGATGCCTGCATTGATTGCAACTTTTGCAACACAAATGGTCTTTCAGGGATTAGCTTTGATAATAAGTGGTGGTTTACCTATTAATGGCTTTACTGATGATTTTAGAGTGTTTGGACAAGGGTATGTAGGTATTATTCCAGTTCCTGTAATAATTATGGCTTGTTGTTTTGCTTTGGGTTCATTTATCTTAAATAAAACATATTTTGGGCGATACTTTTATGCAGTTGGTGGTAATAAAGAAGCAGCTGAGCTTTCAGGTATTAGTGTATCAAAAACTAAGTATCTCGTTTTCGCAATCTCAGGATTCTTTGCAGGACTAGCTGGTATTGTTATGCTATCAAGAACAAGTTCAGGTATTGCTAATGCTGGTTTAGGCTTTGAATTTGATGTTATTACATGTGTAG
>CAYJNB010000308.1:0-2367 GCA_964371205.1 uncultured Treponemataceae bacterium | reverse complement strand
AAAAGAATTCGACGTGTTTGTAACTTTGGAAGACTAGTGGCGGAGTTTGGGAGCAGGACAGCTCTTTAAACTAAGGTAGGCTTCTCAGGAAACTGGGAAGCCTATTTTTTTGGACGCCTGCCGCTAAAATACTGCGAAAGACATAGTTAAGAAGTCAGCTTATTTGGGACATTATGGTTATTGATTGTTATTAGTTGCTATTTTTCAAGAGAAAATTTATCTACGCACTTTTGATAAAGGTGGCTACTTTTTTGTCTTCAATTCTCACGTGATTAACAAGCGATAATATGGCTTTATTCAATCCGGCTAGGGCTTCGAATGTAGGACCCTCATTTAGTAAGACCTCGCCTGCGGCATTGCTCAAAGCCTTGTATTGTTCGTGCAAGTCTCTGTGGCGGGGTAAATCAGGGTAGTTTACCGAATCTTGTAATTTTTCTTCATCATTAAAATGTTTTACAATATAATTTTTTAAAAAGGTGTATGTTTCTTCGAGATGGCCACGCCCTTTTCCGGATTCACAAGCTTCCATCAAATCATTAATTGCATCAAAAAGTTCTTTATGTTGCGCATCAATAAGAGAGTGTCCTGTTAGCAAATCATCTTTTAACTCATACTTAACCATTTAATTCCTCCAGTTTTGTTCAGCTATGTTGTTTTACATCGTAAAATATAACCCGAAAAATTATTTGAGTCAAATAAAATTGAGCTTAATTACGAATGGTTTCTAGTTTTATGCTATTGAGCTAAAAACAGCGTTCCTTTTGCGTTTCCGCATGAGAGAGCCTCTAACACTTTTTCTTTTCCGCCATCAGAGAGAATCATAGGAATCCCATACGCATTCACTTTTTCTGCGGCTTCAAGCTTGGTTTGCATACCGCCGGTGCCAAAAGAGTTTGCCGCTCCGATCGTAATATTGTTTTTAAGCTCTGCCATATTTTCGACTAATTCAATCAATTGTGCATCTGTGTGCTCTTTTGGATTTTTTGTGTACACGCCTTCTACATCGCTGAATAGAACGAGCAAGTCGGCACTCCACAGAATTGCGGTAAGCGCACTCAAGTTATCGTTATCTCCAATGCGTATTTCTTCAAAAGAGACTGAGTCGTTTTCGTTAATAATGGGAACAACGCCTTCATCTACCAAAGTAAATAGCGTATTACGCATGTTTAAGGTGCGGTGGCTGTCGGTAAAATCCTCTTTTGTAAGCAAGAGTTGCCCAATATGAATGCCAAACTCGCCAAAGGCAGCTCGCCATTTTTCCATAAGAGCTACTTGACCAATAGCACAAAGCGCTTGTCGGTAGTGAATATCTTTTTTTCTCGCCCATCGGTCGAGGGTAGAAGTTCCTGCAACCTGTGCCCCGGACGAAACAATAACAATTTGCTTGCCTTCTTTTATAAGCTGAGCACATTGCTCTGCAAAACTGTGCATAAAAGCAGTATTTATAGTGCCGTCTTCTTTTGCTAAGGTGTTTGAACCAATTTTTAAAACTATTTTCTTTGCATTTTCAATAGTTGCTTGTACTGTCTTATCGCTCACGAACTTGTCCATCTCCATCAATTAGATATTTTGTAACGGTTAGTGCTTCCATTCCCATTGGGCCACGTGCATGAAACTTTTGTGTGCTAATGCCAAGCTCTGCGCCAAAGCCAAAAATGCCACCGTCTGTAAAACGCGTAGATGCGTTCACATACACGCAAGCAGCATCTATTTCTGTTTGGAATTTTCGTGCACTTTCAATGTTTGCTGTTACAATAGTTTCTGAGTGTTTTGTGTTATACGTATTTATAAAGTCTATTGCAACCTCTAGAGACGGAACAATTGCCACAGAAAGCGTATAGTCTAAAAATTCCTTACCAAAATCGCCGGGTTCTGAAGGCATAATATGACAATCGCATTGTTCTTCTAGTAATTTATAGGCCTCTTTATCGCATTTCATGCAAACGCGACCGGCAAAGCGAGTTGCCAATTTTGGTAAAAACGTATCAGCAATATCTTTGTGTACTAAAATTGTTTCTATTGCATTACAAGCCGAAGGTTTTTGCATTTTTGCATTTTCTGCAATATTTATAGCTTTTTTTATATCTGCGTCTTTATCAACATAGAGGTGACAAACGCCACTACCTGTTTCTATAACCGGAATAGTTGCATTTTCTACCACATGCGAGATTAAGTCTTCGCCACCGCGAGGGAGCACAACGTCTATTAAACCTTTTGCATTTAGAATTGCTGTAACATCTGATCGGTCTTCTTCACATATTAACTCAACAGCTTCTGCCACTCCGCCTCGGTCCATCCAACCATACAGAGCACCTTTTATAATATTTAACAAACATTTATTAGTGTTAAACGCTAAAGAAGATCCTC
>CAYJNB010000307.1:0-2381 GCA_964371205.1 uncultured Treponemataceae bacterium | reverse complement strand
GCAGCGGCGTGTTCTACGGTGTGAATACCGTCTCGAGATTCAATTCTTTCGATTACGGAAGCACCATCGGGAGCAGCGTAGATTAAATCTACACTTGCTTGGTCGAGTGCAACTGGGTCAAGAGAGGCAAGAATTCCGATATCGTGCATGTCTGGCGCAGATGGGTTTGGAACGCAGTCGCAATCAACAGACAGGTTATTCAATACGTTAATGTACAAAATGTTATCGCCTAAGTAGTCTGTAATTGTAAGGGCTGCTTCTGCCATTGACTCATGGAATGGGTCGCGCATTGTAGGGTCTGCAAAGGCTAAGAGAAAGTCGTTTGTGCTTCTTCCACCGGTGTGTTGTAAAATCTTTCCGTCAGGAGAGGCGATTCCTATAGACATGTTTTTTATAGCCCCTCCAAAACCACCTTGAGCATGCCCCTTAAAATGCGAAAGCACCACATAAAAGTCGTAGTCATCAAATTTATCGCCAACAATGTTTTCTTTTAAGTTTTTTCCGTAGCGTACCGGAAGAGCTATTTCGCCATGTTCATCAAGAATGTCAACATCTGCAATAGCGGTATAGCCGTGTTTTTGAGCAATGTACAAGTGAACAGCAGTATTTGCACGATTTCCACCGTAAGCAGTATTGCTATCTACGATTGTGCCGTCTACTTTTTCTACGAGTGGCTTAATCAATTCAGGGCTGAGAGAAAATAAATTGTACTCTCCCACAGGAGGGAATAGAGGAGCTTCACCCATTGAAATTTTTACGGCAACCTTACCTGTTGCTTCTCGCCCAAGAGCTTCGTACAGTGCGATTAATGCCTCTGGGGTAATTTCTTTTGTCATGTATACGGTTGCTTTTTCTATTTGTGGTGTTTCTGCCGGCATAACAGGTGCTGAAGGTTCTTTGCTTCCGCCCGCAAAGGCAGAAGTAGCCATCATTCCAAAAAGCACTAATGCACATACGGCAATCTTTACTATTTTTTTCATATATTCTCCTTTAGAAGTGCTCTACTGAGCAGCTTAGTTTAATGTAGTATAAATAAGCTTCTCGTAATATACTATAACACACAGTGTCAATATTATAACATTTTACGCCAATCTACTATGCAAAATCAACTCACGGCATGTATTTTACACTTTTTTTGGTTGCTTTTTCATAAATACAGACATCATCGTCATACCAAAACGCATAACCTTACTATCGAGTGCTTTGTGTGCTTCTTTTAGTTTTTCGGGAATAGCAATGTTTTGAGGGCAATGGCTCACACACTTTCCGCATGCGGTACATTGATTTGCTCCCGATTTTTTTTCTCCGAGCATACCGGCACATTTTCCGGCATATTGGAATTTAACAAAACCGGTTTTTTCGCCAAAGTAGTGTAGGCTGTTGTAATCGCTAAAAGCTCCTGGTATATCAACTCCGAAAGGACATGGCATACAGTAATTACAGCCGGTACAGGGAACTTTCATAAGTTCGGCATATACAGCTTTTACCTCTTCAATGAGCTTACATTCTTCGGTTGTCATGCAATTTACGGTAGTTGTATTTGCAACTCCTATGTTTTCTTGTACATGCTCTGTTACGTTCATACCGCTTAATACAGTTGCAACTCCTTCTTGATTCATAACAAAGCGCAGAGCCCAGTAGGCTGCACTGTGCTTTTCTTTATAGTTTTCAAAAAGTGCATTTACTTTGGTAGGTGCATTTGCCGCAAGGGATCCACCACGAAGTGGTTCCATAACAACCACACCGATTCCAAGCTCTTTTGCGCGGTTCAGTCCTGCAAGTCCTGCCTGGTTGTTTTCATCAAGATAGTTGTATTGAATCTGGCAAAATTCCCATTCATAATCTTCTAAAATTTTTATAAACTCATCGGGGCGCCCATGAAAAGAAAAACCAATATGTTTGATTTGTCCTGATGCTTTTTTGTTTTTAATAAATTCTAAGATTCCAAATGACTTTAGTGTTTGCCATTCAGAAAAACTGGTAAGCATATGCATAAGATAAAAGTCAATGTAATCAGTGTCGAGTCGAGTAAGCTGGGTATTAAAATATTTTTCTATCTGTTCAGGTTTTGTAGTCATCATAACCGGAAGCTTATCTGCAATCAGCACCTTATCGCGAATATCGAATTTTTTTATAAACTCGCCGAGCACTACTTCGCTTTTTCCACCGTGATATAAATAGGCAGTATCAAAATAGTTTACCCCATTGTCGAAGGCAAGTTTCATTTGCGAAAAGGCAAGTTCCTTATCGACACTACTACCCTTAGCCGGAAAACGCATACAACCGTAGCCCAAGAGGGATACATCGGGCCCATCTTTTACCAGTTTTCTATATTGCATTGTTAGCTCCTCTTATATTTTTTATTATTGGAATAGTATACT
>CAYJNB010000306.1:0-2391 GCA_964371205.1 uncultured Treponemataceae bacterium | reverse complement strand
TTTTTGCAAAAATACTTAAGTCGTGGTATACTTTTCTTGCACAAGATTTTGATGTGAAGTGAGAAAAGGTATGAAAGTATTAGGGATTGATATTGGTACAACCACAGTTTCTTCGGCGGTAGTCGATAGCGAAAGTGGTAAGATAGTAGCAACAAAAACAATAAATAGCGAAAGTTTTATTACAGAGAATGAAAATGCGCAAGTGCAAGATGTTGCAAAGATTCTTTCTAATGTTATGCAGATTTACAATGAATTTTCGGACGTGGATTATGTTGGTGTAACTTGCCAAATGCACGGAATTGTCTACCTAGATGTTGAGGGCAATGCGCTGAGTAATTTGTACACCTGGCAAGACAATAGCGGTAATTTGCTTTATACAGAGGGTAAGTCCTTTGTAGAATATATGAGTGAGGTAAGCGGTTATAAACTTGCCACCGGTTTTGGGTTGGTTACGCACTTTGTACACGTGCAAACTACAGAAAATAACGCTGCTCATGCTCAGTTTTTTGCTCAAAATGCTGATAAAAAAGTGCACAAGCTGTGTACTATAGGCGACTATGTATGCATGAAGCTTGCAAATGCAAAAGAGCCGATTATGCACATAACCAATGCGGCAGGACTCGGTCTATTTGACGTAAAAAATCATGCTTTTGATTTAATCGCTTTGCAAAAATTAGGGCTAGACGCAAGCCTTTTACCGGAAGTTACCTCAAGTTATGTAAATTACCCTAATTCAAAAATTTCGGTTGCTATTGGCGATAATCAGGCAAGTTTTATGGGCTCTGTCGCAAATATGAGCGAGAGCCTTTTGGTAAACATTGGCACTAGTGGGCAAATCTCTTATTTGAGTAGTAAGTATCGTTGTAGCGATACACTTGAGGTGCGCCCCTTCGATAAGGATTCGTATCTCTATGTGGGTGCAACCCTTTGTGGTGGCAGAGCTTATGCCTTACTTAAAGAGTTTATGCAAAAAATTGCCGATTACTTTGGCTGTGCTGTTCCCAATCTCTACGATATAATCGACGCGATGGCAGAAAATGTGGATGAGTCAGAGCAAAAATTTGTGGTAGATACACGATTTAGTGGAACAAGAGAAAACCCTACAGAGCGCGGTTCAATCAAAAACATAGGCATAGATAATTTTACGCCCGAAAATTTAGCCCTCGGCGTTTTAGAGGGAATCTCGAGTGAATTGTACAATATGTACGACAAAGAGCCAAAGTCGGTGCTGATTGCTTCGGGTAATGGATTGCGCAAAAATGCCCTGCTTTGTAAGGTGGTAAGTAAGCAGTTTAACTTGCCCTTAAAAATTCCTTCTCACAACGAAGAGGCATCTTATGGTGCGGCTCTGTTTGCCATGGTTGCAAACGGTGTGTACAATTCAATACAAGATGCTCAAAAAATAATTACACTACAATAGGCGGGTAATATGCAAAAGTACGAACATATAATAAAAAATCCTATTTTCTTTGAAAGAAATCGTGTTTTTAGAGTGTATCAAGGCGGGAAGCTATTTGGAGACTTTTTTGGAGATGAGCCGGTCGATGGTAACTTTCCGGAAGAATGGATTGTCTCAGATGTAAAGGCCTTGAATAAAGAGCCTATTACCGAAAAGGATGGTGTTTCTAAAATTAAAGACGCTGACATCTATCTTGACGATTTAATTCAGCTTTATAAAAAAGAAATTCTTGGAAACAGAAATGAGCTTGGTGTCTTGGTAAAAGGTCTCGACAGTGGTATTCGCCTCCCTTTACAAGCACATCCTGATAAGGCATTTTCTGAGAAGCACTTTAATTCAAGTTATGGCAAGGCTGAATCGTGGATAATTCTTGCAACCAGAGAAAATGCATGTATCTATCTTGGCTTTAAAGAAAAAATGAGCGAAGAAGAGTTTGTAAAAATTATTGAAGCAAACGAAACCGACAAACACGCAATGGACAATGTGCTTAACCGTATTGAAGTAAAAAAAGGTGATGTGTTTTTTATTCCGGCAAAGGCGGTGCATGCAATTGGCTACGGTTGTCTTATTTTAGAAGTACAAGAGCCTACCGATTTTACGGTACAACCCGAATCGTGGTGCGGCGATTATTTTTTGTCTGATTACGAAAAATATTTGGGGCTCCCACGCGATATTGCTCTCAAATGTTTTAGTTACGACTTACATGGAGAGGCAGCAGTACAAGTGTTTAGAAAAACACCGCAAGTACTCGCTGAACAGGATGGCTACCTTCTTGAGTCTCTTATTTCTAATGCAGACACTACCTGCTTTAACGTAAACCGTCATACTGCAAAAAACTCAAGCTTTAATCTACAAAACGCCCCTGCCGTTTGTGTGGTAACCGAAGGTGAGGGCGAAATAGTACATGGCGACTTTAAAAAGACACTCAAAAA
>CAYJNB010000305.1:0-2396 GCA_964371205.1 uncultured Treponemataceae bacterium | reverse complement strand
TAAAATACTATACTATGAAAGCAAATACCTTCAAAAATGGAATCCATCCACCGGAACATAAGGAATTATCGGAACATAAACCGATCGTTCAACTAATGCCGGCTACAAACATGGTTGTTGTTCCTGTTACCCAAGGTGGCGCACCTAATACGCCGCTTGTTAAAGTGGGTGACACTGTTGTTAGAGGACAAAAAATTGCCGAAACAGACGCCTTTATGTCTGCGCCGGTACACGCTCCTCTTTCGGGAACAGTCAAAAAAATTGAAACACGTTTAGTTACCGGAAGCGCAGAGGTTCCGTGTATCGTGATTGAGGCAGACGGCTCAGATACTACTGATTTTATGCCGGCACTTGATCCATACGCATGTTCAAAAGAAGATGCCCTTGCACGCGTAAAGCAAGCGGGTATCGTTGGTATGGGTGGGGCAGCGTTCCCAACTCATGTTAAGTTAAATCCACCTCCAGGAAAGGTAATCGATTACTTTTTAGCAAACGGAGCTGAGTGTGAACCTTACTTAACAATCGATGACCGCACTATGGCAGAAAATGCTGACCGTTTTATTGACGGACTTGCTATTGCTGCACATATTGTAAGTGCAAAAGAAGTTATTGTTGCTGTAGAGGATAATAAAAAACATCTCTACCCTATTCTTGAAGCTGCTATCGAAAAAATAAATAAAGAAGCGAATGCAAATATTCGTTTACAACCGGTTAAGACAAAGTACCCACAAGGTGGAGAAAAAATGCTTGTTAAGGCAGTAACCGGACGCGAAATCCCATCGGGAGGACTCCCTGCAGATGCCGGCTGTATTATTCAAAACGTTGGCTCTCTGGTGGCTATTTCTGAAGCGTTCCGCGAAGGTAAACCGCTTATTGACCGTCCGCTTACCATATCTGGTGGCGCTTGCGAAAACCCACAAAATATTTGTGTGCCAATCGGTACACTTATCGGGGACTTAATCCCCGAACATATTACCTTAAAACCTGGCATTGTAAAAATTCTTGCCGGTGGTCCAATGATGGGTATTTCTATGCCTACCGCGAACTTTCCGGTACAAAAAAATACCTCCGGTGTTCTATTCTTAACCGAAAAAGAAACCGTTCTTGAAGAAACCTATGCTTGTATTGGCTGTTCACGCTGTGTAAAAGCATGTCCATGTTTCTTAACTCCGGTAATGATTGTACGTTCACTTAAGGCAAACAAGCTTGACGATGCAATGCGCTATGGTCTTATGGACTGTATCGAATGCGGTTCTTGTGCCTATGTATGTCCTGGTCGTGTAAAACTGGTACAACACTTTAGAGTTGGCAAGCAATTATGGAGAGAAGAACTTACTCGCCGTAAGCTCCACGAAGAAGCAGATGCAGGAGGAAAAAAATAATGGCACCATCAGATAAAAACGAAATCTATCTAGCTTCGAGCCCACACTTTGGTGCTAAGGCAGATACCACAAAGATAATGCTTTGCGTTATTTTTTCTCTTTTACCACTATGTATTATGGGTGTAGTACTTTTTGGCATTCCTGCCTTAATTACTATCCTTGTTTCAACTGTGAGCTGTGTGTTCTTTGAATGGGCATTCCGTAAGATTATTAAAGCACCCTGTCGCTTACTTGACTGGTCTGCAGCTGTAACCGGTATATTGCTCGCGCTCGTTTTACCTCCATCAACTCCAATTTGGATTACCATTATTGGCGCTTTTGCTTCGATAGTTATTGCAAAAGAATTTTTTGGTGGATTGGGTATGAACGTATTTAACCCTGCCCTTACCGGACGTGCTTTCTTAGTAGTAAGCTTTGGTTCAGTGTTAACCACATGGACCGCGCCAAGTGGTGTAGAAGCAATGACGAGCGCAACCACAGCAGCAACCTCGGCAGCAAGTGCTACAATGGATGCAGCTTCTGCGGCAACTCCGCTTGCACTCGGAAGCGACTCTGTTTCTACTATGCAATTATTCCTCGGTACACACGCCGGAACAATCGGAGAAACAAGTGGATTACTCATTTTACTCGCCTTTGTATTTTTACTACTTACTCGCATAATTGACTGGAGAGCACCGGTTGCAATGATTGTAACCTGTGTTGCTTTTGAAACAATCTTTGGTGCAACAGACCCACTCTTTTCGCTTTTAACCGGTGGTTTACTCTTTGGGGCAGTTTTTATGACAACAGACTATGCAACAACTCCAGTTACTCCAAAAGGTAAATTAGTATTTGGATTTGGATGCGGTCTTATAACTGCCCTTATCCGCGTATTTGGTGGATACCCCGAAGGTGTTATGTTCAGTATTCTTATTATGAATGGTTTAACTGCTTTCTTAAACCGCCTTATTGATAAAAAATATGGCTTTGTGGCAAAACCAAAGGGGACAAAATGAAAGAGATGATTAAACTCGG
>CAYJNB010000304.1:0-2439 GCA_964371205.1 uncultured Treponemataceae bacterium | reverse complement strand
TAAGAGATGTTCTTGAAAGTAATGTTGATGAAAAGTATTACTTAAATGATGCACAGATTGTTAAAATAAAACATTTAAGAGGAGCAAAGAAAATAGAAAGAGTTAAACCAAATGGTGAAGTATATTTTTACAGTGAAGGCGGTATGTCAGAAACTGATAACATAGACTTGCCTGCAAGAACAATGCTTACATCAGAAAGTAGTATCAATAGATCAACACATGTTATAAATGATACAGTTACTGGTAAACTTAGGTTTTTAACACCAATTGAATGTGAAAGATTGAATGGTTTTCCAGATAATTGGACAAATACAGGTATGCCTGAAAAAATGAGATACTTCTGTATGGGCAATGCACTAGTTGTAGAATTAGTGCATCTAATGGGAAGCAAAATAACGAATATAGGTGATATTAATATTTAACTATCTCTTAATACATAAATACATAACATCAAATTCATCTTACAAAAATAGTGCTTCAATAGCTGGTAATGATTGACATATAGTATGATACAATCTAAATGTGGGTTTTTCTGTAAAGACGGTTCTGATGTTTTGCTTATTGGTTTGAACTGTATTTTAGTTGAAGAGAGTAAATTAGAGCAACTACAAGTAAGCAAATAGTGGAGTCTGTTTCTGTAAATTGTGGAACCTCACTTGTAATGCCTTTTCCTTGAGGTTTATTGCTGACAGATTATATGAACTAGGTTACTATTATCTTTAGTAGCACTAGGGATGACACCATTTAAGAAATGGGGTGGTGTTGGTGAAAGCTATGGCAGATACATAATCGTTACTGTAAAAGGCGATGTGATTGCTTATCTATTTATAACAGATTATTTTTACAGAGTTGTTTACTAGATCAAATAAAGTATGATCGTGGTTCAATAAGTAGACTTGGATTCGAATGTTTGTATGAGGAAGAAAGTAAAGTGTACATGAAACTTGATTTACTGATTAGGTTTAGATAGGCTTATAGTTAATAACACATAAGATATGAGGTGAAAAAAATTGCGCGATAATAAATATAATTTTCAAAAACTTACTCCAAAACTAGATGCAGATATAGAGGTATATGATGAGGCTTTAAATTTTATTTTTGAAAATAATGAAAATGATGATGTTAAAAACATCGCTATTTCTGGTGCATATAGTTCAGGTAAAAGTAGTATTATTGAATCATATAAGGCGAAGCATCCAGAAAAACAATTTATACATCTTTCACTTGCACATTTTCGCTCTCCAGAAGAAGAAAATGCTGAAAACATGAATGATGTAAAAGAGTCTGTACTTGAAGGTAAAATATTAAATCAGTTAATACATCAAGTACCCGTAGACAAAATTCCCCAAACAAACTTTAGGGTAAAAAGTAGTGTTGATAAGAAAAATACTAACAGATTATCTATGCTTGCTACTTTGATTGTAATTTCAGTTTTGTTTGTAATCTTTTATAATAATATGATTGTTCATATAAATTCTTTACCGAATTTTTGGGTGAAAAATTTAGCCTCATTTTTTGTGAATCCATACAGTTCTATAATTGTCACTACTATTTTAGTGATATGTTGCGCAATTACTATTTGTAAATTAGTGAAAATTCAAAAAAATAAGAACATATTTAGTAAAATAAGTGTACAAGGTAATGAAATAGAAATATTTGAAGAACAAGATGAATCATACTTTGACAAATATCTTAATGAAGTTCTGTATCTTTTTGAAAATATAGAGGCTGATGTCATTGTATTTGAAGATATGGATAGGTTTAATGCAAATAGAATTTTTGAACGACTTAGAGAGATTAATACTCTTATAAATATTCATCGAAAAAAACATCAAAAAGAAAACTATATACCCTTAAGATTTTTCTATTTGATTAGAGATGATATTTTTATATCACGAGATAGAACAAAGTTTTTTGATTATATCGTTCCAGTTGTCCCAATAGTAGATAGTTCTAATTCTTATGGACAAATTATCAAGCATTTGAAAAAAGGCGGATTGTTAGAAAAATTTGATTTGAGTTTTTTACAAGGATTATCACTGTATATTGATGACATGCGTATTCTTAAAAATATGTATAACGAATTTGTTGTGTACTTCAATCGATTAAACACAACAGATTTAGACTGTAATAAAATGTTGGCAATGATTGCGTATAAGAATATCTTCCCGCGAGATTTCAGTAATTTGCAATTAAAGCAAGGCTTTGTATTTGAAGTGTTTAATCAGAAAAAAAAATTCATAGCCGATGAAATAGAAACATTGACCAGTAAAAAAACTACTCAGTTAGATTTAATAGAAAAAGCTAAAAATGATTTTGTTTCTGGTGAAGTAGAACTTAGAGATGTGTACGATGCAAAGAAAAAAAGATTGCCAGGAAGTGAATATCAAAATTTTGCTTATAATGCAGATAGTAAAAAAAAAGCTGCGATATATGATC
>CAYJNB010000303.1:0-2447 GCA_964371205.1 uncultured Treponemataceae bacterium | reverse complement strand
CAAACTCAAAAGCTTGGTTGCGCGATGGTAGAACAGGTGAATGCTTCCAAAACCCAGTATTCGTTGGTGTTATCTACTTTATGAAACTACACCACCTTGTTGACGACAAAATGCATGCTCGTTCAACAGGGCCGTACTCACTTGTTACTCAGCAACCACTTGGTGGTAAGGCTCAGTTTGGTGGGCAGCGTTTGGGAGAAATGGAAGTTTGGGCGCTCGAAGCATACGGTGCAGCTAACACACTCCAAGAGTTGTTAACAATTAAATCCGACGATATGACTGGTCGTTCAAAAATTTATGAATCTATTGTTAAGGGAGAGCCGTCAACAGCTGCCGGTGTACCCGAATCGTTTAACGTTCTTGTTCAAGAATTGCGTGGTTTGGCGCTCGACTTTACCATCTATGATGCAAAAGGAAAGCAAATTCCATTAACCGAACGCGATGAAGAACTGATTGCTAAAACCGGCTCAAATTTCTAGCCGTACCTGAAGGAGAATATTGATGCGAGACATCCAGGATTTTGACAGCTTAATGATTAAGCTTGCTTCGCCAGAAACCATTAAAGCATGGTCATATGGTGAAGTTAAGAAACCTGAAACTATAAACTACCGCACCCTGCGTCCGGAAAAAGATGGCTTGTTCTGCGAGCGTATTTTTGGTACGACAAAAGAGTGGGAATGTTATTGTGGTAAGTTTAAATCAATACGCTACAAGGGTGTAATTTGTGATCGTTGTGGTGTAGAGGTAACACACTTTAAAGTAAGACGTGAGCGCATGGGTCATATTGAACTTGCAGCTCCAGTTTCTCATATTTGGTACTATCGTTCTGTGCCATCACGCATGGGCTTGTTGCTTGACTTGCAAGTAGCAGCTCTTCGTTCGGTTCTGTACTATGAAAAATTTATAGTTATTGATCCAGGTGATACAGACCTTAAAAAAATGCAACTTCTTACAGAAGATGAGTATTTTGAAGCTCAAGAGCGTTACGGCGGTTCATTTACTGCATCTATGGGTGCAGAAGCTGTAAAAACATTACTCGAAAACCTTAATCTTGATGAATTAGCCGCTGAATTGCGTGTTAAGATGATTGAAAAAGGAACAAAGAGCGATAAACGTCTTCTTAAGAGAATTGAAATTGTAGAAAATTTCCGCGCTTCACCTAACAAGTGTTCATGGATGATTCTCGATATAATACCTGTTATACCACCAGAATTACGCCCAATGGTACAATTAGATGGTGGTCGTTTTGCTACATCTGATCTTAACGACTTATATCGCCGCGTAATTAATAGAAATAATCGCTTAAAGAGACTTATGTCTCTGGCAGCTCCAGACATCATTATTCGCAACGAAAAGCGTATGCTTCAAGAAGCAGTAGATGCTCTTTTTGATAACTCAAAGCGTCGTCGTGTTGTAAAAGGTGCTTCGAGCCGTCCTCTTAAGTCTATTTCTGATATGCTTAAAGGTAAGCAAGGTCGTTTCCGCCAAAACCTTCTTGGTAAGCGCGTTGACTACTCTGGTCGATCGGTAATTATCGTAGGTCCTGAATTAAAGCTTTGGCAATGTGGTCTCCCTACAAAAATGGCACTTGAATTGTTCAAGCCGTTTATTATGAAAAGACTTGTTGACAAAGAATACGTATTTAATATTAAAAAGGCAAAACTGCTTGTAGAACAAGAAGCTCCAGAAGTATTCTCAATACTTGATGAAGTTGTTCGTGAGCATCCAGTTATGCTTAACCGTGCTCCTACTCTTCACCGTCTTGGTATTCAAGCATTTGAACCAGTATTGGTAGAGGGAAAAGCTATTCGCTTACACCCACTCGTTTGTAAAGCCTTTAACGCTGACTTTGATGGTGACCAAATGGCTGTTCACGTGCCGCTTACACAAGCTGCACAAATGGAATGCTGGACATTAATGCTTTCTGCTCGTAACCTACTTGACCCTGCAAATGGTAAAACAATTGTGTATCCATCTCAGGATATGGTTTTAGGTATTTACTATATGACTAAAATTCTTCCAACCGGGAAAGGTACAGGAAAGCGTTTTAGTTCAACAAATGAAGCATTGCTTGCAGCAGAAGCTAAAGCTATCGACTGGCAGTCAGAAATTAATGTGCCAATTGATAAAGCTCCATATAATGGTGCAGTAATTTCTACGACAGCAGGACGTATCTTATTTAACGACGAAATGCCTGCAGAAGTTGGTTATGTAAATAACCTTCTTGGAGATAAAGAGTTAAAACACCTCATCGAAACTGTGCATGTGGATCAGGGTTCATGGTTGACTGTTCAAATGCTTGACGCAATCAAGTCTGTTGGTTACCGCTATGCAACTTTCTTTGGTGCAACAATTTCGATGGATGACATCCTCGTGCCGGAAGAAAAACCGGAAATGATGGATAAAGCAAATAAAGAAGTAGAAGGTATTCAAAAACAATACCAACA
>CAYJNB010000302.1:0-2462 GCA_964371205.1 uncultured Treponemataceae bacterium | reverse complement strand
ATGGTGTTTCGTATCCAGAAATGAAAATGAGAAACATGAAAAGTAGGTGGGGTTCTTGTGCAACTAAAAAAGGCATAATTACGCTAAACAAAAAGCTTATTGAAGCTCCACGGCCTTGCATTGAATACGTAGTACTTCACGAGTTTGTGCACTTTTTGCATCCCAACCATTCTAAACATTTTTATGCTTGTGTTGCTACCCACATGCCAGACTGGAAAGAGCGTAAAAAATTATTAGAAAGTTTACCCATTTTGTTATAGTGGTTTTCACAATAAATTTTACCTAACTTTTTCTTTATCTCTACAATAAAATTTACATAGTAATCATATACTCCTTTTAATAAATGATATTATTAATGGAGTTACTATGAAAAAAGTATTTTTTAGTGTACTTGCTGTAAGTATTCTTGCAAGTATTGTATTTACCGGTTGTGCATCAACCAATGCCGGCTCTCAAGTAAATGAACTTGTACACCTTGGAAGCTACAAGGTTGGAAACGGAGACAAAGATGGTGGGGCTGCAGAAATTGTTGCCTACAATAATGAAAATCAAAAAGTATATGTTGTAAGCGGTGTTGAACAAAAAATTCAAATTGTACCGGTTTCAGAAATTATTAGCTCAAGCCCTGATTACTCAGGTGTTGTTGAACTTGATTCAAATGTACTCGGTGCCATGATTCCAGGATTTATCGTTGGTGATATTTCAAGTGTTGCAGTAAGTAAAGATAGCAAAAAGGTTGCTATAGCCCTTCAAGCTGAAAAAGATGAAGCCAATGGGCGTGCGCTAGTTCTTGATGCTGATGGAAATTTTATTGCGGCATATGAAGTTGGTGTACAACCCGATATGATAACCTTTACACCAGACAGCAATTATGTGCTAACTGCAAATGAAGGCGAACCAAGAGCAGGGTACAATGTAGATACTAATGGCGTAATTGTACAAGGGAATCTTACTGCTCAAGACCCAATGGGTGGTGTTAGTATTGTAAACCTAAAAACTGGTATGGTACAAACAGCCGACTTTACTTCATGGGATGCTAGAAGAAATGAATTAGTTTCAAATAATGTATTGGTAAAAAAAGGTATTAATCCTTCAACAGATTTTGAACCTGAGTATATCACCATGACAGATAGTAAAACAGCCTTTGTTATTTTACAAGAAGCAAATGCCCTTGCAACACTTGATATTGAAAATGCTGAGTTTACTGCTATTAACTCTTTAGGATTTAAAGATCACAATAAGGCTGGAAATGAGTTAGACTTTAACAAAGAAGATAAAGCTATTGGCATTGAATCTAAAAAATTCTTAGGAACATACATGCCCGACGGTATTTCGTCTTTTGAGTCAAAGGGAAAAACCTACATATTAACTGCCAACGAGGGTGATGGTAGTGAATGGGGAAATGAAGACATTGAAAGCGAGTTTTTCTTAAACGAAATGGATTTAGAAGTACTTGATGTAACCTACGATGATGATGGCGAAATGAAACCGGTAGAAATTGATGGTCTTAATCCTCAAGTAATGGATGGCCTTCCCTCTCTAAATGGCTACATTGGACACACATTTGGTGCTCGCTCTTTCTCAATTTACGAAGCAAAAAAAGATGGAAGTTTAGTACAAGTATACGACAGTGGCTCTGATTTTGAAAGAATCACCGCAGCTGAGTTACCCGAAGTATTTAATACAACAAATGATGAAGATAAAATTGATAATAGAAGTGATAATAAGGGCCCAGAACCTGAAAATGTAACCGTTCTTACTATGAGTGGTAGAACATTTGCATATATTGGACTTGAAAGAATTGGTGGTGTAATGCTTTACGACATTACAAATCCTCAAGAGAGTGCTTTTGTAGATTATCTAAATACTCGAGAGTTTGGAAACTTTATTGAAGACAAAGAAATTGACGTTGATAATAGTGGCGATGTTTCACCGGAAGGTATTTGCGTGGTTGCACCTGAATACAGTCCTAACGGAAAGGCACTTCTTCTTACGGGAAATGAAGTATCGGGAACAGTTGCTGTATACGAACACAGTTTTAGATAAATAAAAAAAGGTGTGTGCTCTTAGCACACACCCTTTCAAATCACTAGTAATTCGTAACTAGTAACTAATAATTATTTACAGTACTTTATAATTCCAGCCGTTTACATCTTCAACAGAACCGTATTGACCGCCCTTTAATAGATACTGAATCTTTTCACCTACAGGACCAGCTTTTCGGTCGTTAAAAACTTTTTCAACACCGTTGTGTGTTACACTTTCAATTGGTGTAATACCTGCTGCAGTTCCGGTAACAAAACATTCAATAGCATTTTCCATAACTTCATCTATAGAAACAAGTCTTTCTTCTGTTTTAATGCCTTGTTGCCCAGCAAGTGTTAATACGCTTTCTCTTGTAATACCTGGTAAAATGGTGTCGCCAAGTTCAGGTGTTACAAGTGTTCCATCTTTTAATACAA
>CAYJNB010000301.1:0-2494 GCA_964371205.1 uncultured Treponemataceae bacterium | reverse complement strand
ACACGCTCCATGCCGCTCGCCGTTGCCAATTCACTTGCAAAAGAAAGTCCCACATCCGAGTTATAATAATTTGAAATATGAATTTGTTTTGTTGCCTGCTCAGTTACCGCCTTAACTAATTCAGGATGATTATGCCCCAAACAGTTAACGCCAATGCCACTCACAAAATCGATATATTCTTTACCGTTCACATCCTTTAAAAGAGCGCCATTCCCGCTCTCAAAAGTAACCGGTAAACTGCCATAGTTATTTACAATTATTCCTGCCATAGTTATTTCCTTTTTATCTTTTGCTACCAGCCTATACTACAACCAGTCTAGGACAAGTTTGCGTTACGCAAACTTGATTGCAGCCCCAATTTCTTGTTTACTTTTGTACGATGCCTGTAAGGGCTGCTAAGTTATCATCGTTCCGACACCACGGTCAGAGAATATTTCTATCATAAGGGCGTGCGGAATGCGACCGTCGATTATGTGAGCACGAGAAACGCCGCCTTCCAGCGCTTCGGTACAGCAAAGTACTTTTGGAATCATGCCGCTGGAGATTGAGCCGCCGGAAATCATTGCTTGTAGTTCGCTACGCTTAATTACGTGAATAAGGGAATCTTTGTCTTCTACATCTCGTAGCAAGCCGGGAACGTTTGTCATTTGTACAAATTTTTCGGCTTTAAGGGCAACTGCTATTTTTGCAGCGGCGGTGTCTGCGTTTATGTTAAAGTATTCAATTTCTTCGCCTTCGCCGAGGGCTACGGTCGAAATAACCGGAATAAAGCCATTGTCGAGTGCGGTATTAATTACATCGGGATTTACTGAAGTTACCTCGCCGACAAAACCAAGGTCTGGTTCGGTTAGTTTTACGGCTTTCATCATGTTGCCATCTACTCCGCTCATGCCAATTGCACGTCCGCCGCATTTTTCTACAAGGGCGGTAATTTCTTTGTTGAGTTTACCGGTAAGCACTTGTAATACAATTTCCATTGTCTCAGCGTCGGTGTAGCGCAAACCGTTTACAAACTTTGATTCTTTTCCTACTTTTTCAAGTGCGGCATTTATTTCGGGGCCTCCGCCGTGTACTAATACGGTTCGTATTCCCACGGTATTCATTAAAACCACATCTTGCATTACAGCTTGTTTTAGTTCAGCATTGAGCATAGCGTTTCCGCCATATTTTACAACCACTGTCTTGCCAATAAACTGGCGAATATACGGGAATGCTTGCGAAAGCACATCTGCCCAATCACTATTTGAAATCTTATGCATAATAACTCCTCTAGGTACGGTAATCGCCGTTTATTTTTACGTATTCGTAGGTTAAGTCGCAACCCCATGCGGTACCACTTGCACTTCCGTCTTCGAGTTCGCACAGAATTTTTACTTCGTGTTCGCTCAAGATAATTTTTGCACGTTCTTCGTCAAAGTTGAGTGGAACGCCTTTGTCGAACACCTTGATGGTACCGGTACTGTTTGTAAACGATACAGAGGTTTTTTCGGGGGTAAAAATCTCTCCCGAATAACCCATTGCACAGAGAATGCGTCCCCAGTTTGCGTCTTTGCCAAAAAAGGCAGCTTTTACTAGGCTCGAGCGAATAACCGATTTTGCCAGATTGCGAGCTGTTTGCTCATCTGAGGCTCCGGTTACGGTGCATTCGAGTAAGTGTTCTGCTCCCTCGCCGTCTGCGGCAATTTTTCGTGCCATACAGGTGTTTATTTCATTTAGCGCGGCAACAAAGTCGTCAAAATCTTTGCCTTCTGCAGTAATTTCTGCGTTTTCGGCCTTTCCATTTGCTAAAATAAGCAGGGTATCGTTTGTACTGGTATCTCCATCAACAGATACACAGTTATATGTACCTGCAACACTTTTATCCAATGCTTTTTTGAGCATTTCGCTGCTAATTGCACAGTCGGTTGTTAAAAAGCCAAGCATTGTTCCCATATTTATGTGAATCATTCCCGAGCCCTTTGCCATAGTGCCGAATCGTACCGGCTTTCCGCCGATAATTGTCTCAATAGCAGCTTCTTTATGTGTGGTATCGGTAGTCATTATTGCTTCGCGTGCTTCTAGGTTGCCTTCTACAGAAAGACTCTTTGCAAGAGGTGGCACAGCTTTCTCAATTGCTTCTATATTAATTTGTTGTCCAATTACACCGGTAGAACAAACTAAAACGTCTTTTTCTTCTATACTAAGTGCTTGAGCTGCAGCTTTTAGCATGCGTAGCGCATTTTGCGCACCCTGCTCGCCGGTGCAGGCATTTGCATTCCCTGAGTTTGCAATAATGGCCTGTGCCTTACCGCTTTTTACTAATTCCATAGATAATTGTACAGGAGCGGCTTTTACCAAGTTTTGGGTAAACACGCCTGCTGCAGAACAAGGAACGTCTGAATATATAAGCGCAAGATCGCTTTTTGTGCGACCTGCCTTAATGCCGGCGAGTACACCGTTTGCGGTAAAACCTTTTGGGGCACAAACACCCCCATCAATATATTTCATAGTATCT
>CAYJNB010000300.1:0-2498 GCA_964371205.1 uncultured Treponemataceae bacterium | reverse complement strand
GTCAGAAAGTGAACTATCTACAACAGCGGTTTTTCTTGCCATTTTTGCTACGCGACCTTCTGCTGCCTGTCCAAAGGCTTCGAGTGTTATTGGGAGCATTACCGCATTTGCAAGCCCGTGTGGTGTGCCGTAAAAGGCTCCAAGTGCGTGGGCAACCGCGTGTGCATAGCCAACGTACGCGCGGGTAAAGGCAAGTCCTGCTAAGTGCGAGGCGTGTAAAAGGTGTTTTCGCGCTTCGATATTTGTTCCATCTTTGTACGCGGTAACAATATGGGTAAAAATAAGTTTTGCCGCTTCGAGTGCTTGCATTTTAGTATTTTTTGTATTGCTTTTGCCAATGTATGCCTCAACGGCGTGGGTAAGGGCATCCATGCCGGTAGTCGAAGTAAGGTGAGGGGGCAATTTGAGCGTTAAGTCAGCATCAAGCACTGCAACCCGAGGAATGAGGACCAAGTCGTTAATGGGATACTTTTTCTTGTTGCGTGGGTCTGAAAGAACCGAAGTAACGGTAACCTCGCTGCCAGTGCCGGCTGTTGTTGGAATCGCAATTAAAAAGGGAATGCGCGCAATTACTTTGAGCATGCCTTTTAAGAAAACAAAGGGAATCCACGGGCGCGAAATACGAATGCCAGCTCCTTTTGCACAGTCCATTGCAGAACCTCCTCCAAAAGCAACAATAGCCTTGCAGTTATTCTCTTTGTACATGCGAGCTGCATCTTCTGCGTTTTGTACTGTAGGGTTTGGCACCGTTTCGTCAAAAATAAAGGGTGTAATGCCGATGTCCTGACAATTTTGAATAAGGGTTACAAATTGCGGTATTTGTGATAAGCCCTTATCGGTTACCACAAGAATGCGTGTAAAGTTTTTTTCTTTTAAAAACGCCGGAAGTTTTGCAAGACTTCCAACTCCTTCTATTCTATGCGGCTCGCGCCACGGTAAAATAATTGCGGCATATTTAAAGACGAATTGTACTGTTCTGCAGTAGGCTTTTGTAAAAATCATATAATATTCCTTTTTCTAAGAGTTTAGTAAATTAAAGTTTGTGTTCTTCGATTTTAAGATTTTTTTCTAAAATTTCCAAGAAATTCCATTGCCCACTTAAATAGGGCTTGCATCTTTGTTCCGTATGCAGGGTAGAAAAAAGCAATCAAATCTATTGGTCCTTGTCTCATAAAGTTGCGTTCATGAGAAAGGGTTTTAAATCCAAAGTAGCCGTGATAGTTACCGGTGCCGCTCATTCCAACGCCTCCAAAAGGAGCATTAAGGTTTTCTATTTGCAGAATAACGTTATTTACGCAGGCTGAACCTGATGTTGTTCGAGCAAGGATTTCATCTGTGCCTTTTTTAGACTTTCCGAATGTATACAAGGCAAGTGGTTTTGGGCGAGATTGCACAAAGGTAATAACTTCTTCAATTGAATTATAAGCTACAATCGGCATAATAGGTCCAAAAATTTCTTCTTGCATAACACGCATATCGGTAGTAACGTTGGTCAAAATTGAGGGTGGAGTATAACAGTTATCTATCTCGAATTCTCCTTCAAGATGCGAAATAGCGCCTTTTGCAATTGCATCATCGTACAGAGCCTTATGACCAGTACAGGCTTTTGCGTCGACAATATGTACAAAGTCTGGTGAATTACGTCGCTCTTGTGCAGTTTGCCCGTACATGCGTTTTACATTTTCTACAACAAGTTTTGCAAATGTATCAACTTTTTCTGCTGGACAATAGACATAGTCAGGTTCAACACAGGTTTGGCCTGCGTTAAGCATTTTTCCCCAAGTAACTTTTTTTGCTGCATCTGCAAGATCTGCATCATCTAAAATAATGCATGGAGATTTCCCTCCCAGTTCAAGTGTAATAGAGGCATGAACCTTTGCAGCAGCTGCTGCAACACGTGAACCGATAGAAGAGCTTCCGGTAAAGAACACGTGATCAAAAGGCATTTCGAGCAACATATCACCAATGGCGCTTCCTGCACCCTCTACAACGGCAACTTCTTCGGTTGTAAATACTTCTTCCAAAAGCGAAGTAATAAAGGCGCTTGTATTTGGAGTTTTATTTGATGGTTTTACTATACACACGTTTCCTGCAGAAATAGCTGCAACGAGAGGGCATATTAAAAGCTGAAATGGGTAGTTCCAAGGTGCCATAATGAGCACTTGTCCCTTAGGTTCATAGCGCAAATAGCTTGCAGAAAAGGGCATAAAAAATACGCCGGGTACGCGCTTATCACGCATCCATGAGCTCAAGTGTTTTATAGCCTCATTTATTTCTTCCATAACGGGAAAGATTTCTGTCTCCCATGTTTCAAAAGCAGACTTGTGATAATCTTTCCAAGTGGCATCGTATAATTCTTGTTGTCTTTCTGTAATAGCAACTTTTAGTTTTTTTAGTTTTGTAATACGCTCTTTTGCATTTGTTTTTGCAATACCCCAGCGTGCTTCTTTTTGCGCATTAAATAGTTTTTCAATATCTGATTTTGTTTCAACCTTCAT
>CAYJNB010000299.1:0-2519 GCA_964371205.1 uncultured Treponemataceae bacterium | reverse complement strand
TTACAAGGATTGCTTGGGAACAAATGATTCTTCCATTCACTGGGATATGGTTTTTGACACTCGCAAAGAAAGTAAAGTGTATCTTGATAATACACTTATTTTTAAAAACGGTGAATTTCTTATTTAAAGTTTGAAAGGAGAAATAATGAAATACTTTATGGGAATTGACCTTGGAAGTCAATCGGCAAATGGCATTCTTCTGGACAAAAAAGGCACGGTACTTTTGAAGCACTCGATTCCACATACGATGGAAACGCCTCACATAGGACATTTTGAGCAAGATGCCGATACGGTGTGGTGGAGTGAATTTTGTACTATTTCGAAATATCTTATAAAAGAAACAGGTGTTAACCCAGAAGATATTGTTGCCGTCGGGCATAGCGCAACAAGCCCCTGTGTAACATTTCTAGATGAAAAGAATAAGGTTTTGAGAAAAGGGATTCTCTACGGCATCGACACACGCGCTCACAAAGAAACTGATTATTTAAACGAAAAAATTGGCACAGAAAACCTTATCGATACCGGTGGTTGCGTGCTTTCTTCACAATCGGTTATACCAAAAGTTTTGTGGGTAAAAAATAATGAACCGGAAATATTCATAAAGACAAAAAAAATTCTAACAGCTAACGGGTATATAGCTTTTAAGTTGACAGGCTTGTATACGCAAAACTTTTATGATGCAGTTGGTTTTACCGGTGTTTTCGATATTTTTAAAAAACAATGGTTTACTGATTTTACCGGCGACTTTATAAAACGCGATATACTCCCCGATTTGTTTAGTGCCTCTGAGTTTATCGGGACATTAACCGAAGAAGCCTCAAGTGCCACCGGATTAAGCAAAAACACACTTGTTTTACCCGGAATTGCAGATGCGGCGGCAGAAGGTCTAAGTGCAGGAGTATTGGATACCGGGGATATGATGCTTATGCTTGGAACTTCAAGCTTTTTTATTTTGCTGACTGAAAAACTACATAAGACAAATAAATTTTGGCCGTCAAATTATCTTTTCAAAAATGAATATGTAATTACCGGTGGAACATCAAACTGTGGAAGTGCCATTGTATGGTTTATGAACACCTTTTTAAGTGGAGAAAAAACAGACGACATTTACGACAAAATACGTGCAGAGGCAACGCAAAGCACCATTACAAAAGTCTCTCCTTTTTGTGTTCCATACTTAGCCGGTGAAAGAACACCTCTCCACGACCCAAATGCAAAAGGGATTTTCTTTGGTATAGACTTCACTCATACACGAGGAGATTTATATCGTGCGCTGCTGGAAGGAATTGCTTTTAGTATTAAAAACAATATTGAAGAAATAAGAAAGCACGCCCCCATCAAAAGAATTTGTGCCATTGGAGGAGGAATAAAAAACCCACTTCTTTTAAAACTTATTGCTGATATTTGTCAAATAACTATTTGTATTCCTTCTATCACACATGGGGCTTGCTATGGTGATGCAATACATGCTATAAAAGTGCACGATAATTCTGCTCGCTTAAAAGATTTTGTAAAAGTAAAAAATGAAATCCTTCCTTCAAAAGAACAAAGTGAATTATACGAAGAACGCTACAAGACTTTTAAAAAAATATACGAACTAACCAGATGTCTTTTATAGTAACAGGGTGAACCAAAGGGAATGAATACAGTAGAAAAATATAATCGTTTAGAAGAACTCAAAGCATTTGTTATTAAAAATAACAGAGTTATGCTTGAAGATATTGTGCAGCAATTTAATGTTTCTCCTCCCACAGCACGACGTTACGCCCATTTATTAGTTGAAGATAAGGACATGTTCCTCAAAATCAGAAATGGAATAATGGTAAAAGACAAATACGACAGTGTTGAATATTTATTTTCAGAAAAACTTAAAATTAATCGCGATGAAAAACAACTCATTGCAAAAACATGTGCCTCCTTGATTTCCGATAATCAATCGCTTTTAATTGACTCTGGAACAACATGCTACTTTTTTGCTCGAGAGATTTTATCAAAAAAGCTCAAAGTAGTTTCAACAGATCTTAAAATATCCATGGAGTTAGGGACACGAAAAAATATTTCCCTTTGCAGTATCGGTGGCGAAGTTCGCAGTGGGTATAACTCCATTGGCGGAGATATTGCGATACAAAATTTGAGTAAATTCAACGTGGAAATTGCCGTAATGTCCGCCGATGCAATAGATATTGAATACGGCATAACAAATGCCGAAATGTTTGAAGTCCCCATAAAACGAGAAATAAGAAACAGAGCTCAAAAACTTATTCTTCTAGCTGATAGTTCAAAATTCGCTAAGCAAAATTTTTGCTACGTTATGCCACTAAAAGACGTTGACATGATTATCACCGACTCAAATATCCCCGAACACATTGCCAACGAAATTAAGAGCCTGCAAATTGAACTTTTAATTGTGTAATTTCTAAAAACTACAATACCTTACAGCTCCATAGTTCCAGTATACGAGAGAACAGCTGGCCCTGTTAAAAAGACACCTTTATCGGTATATCTAACTACTAATTCGC
>CAYJNB010000298.1:0-2520 GCA_964371205.1 uncultured Treponemataceae bacterium | reverse complement strand
AAAATAGTTAGTTTTTTCTTCATTTCTTTCTCCTATGGATACATCTAAGTTATTATAGTATATCATGCATATACTTAAAAAAACCTTAGAAAATCATTAAAAATACCTTAGGAAATCATAAAAAAAGCTCCACTTCCTAAACTGTAGGTTATGGAGCTTATAAGACTTATGCGTCTTGCTTTGTATCTGCTATTTGAATTTCTCGTAAGTTTACGCCTTGCGGAAGTTCGTATGCAAACTTAATAGTTTTAGCAACGTCTTCTGCAGTTATGCTTCCGACTCCCAGAGAGTCTTTCCAAGCATGGTAACCGGTTTTTATGTCTTCGCTTGTTGTATGGCTAAGTAATTCTGTATCTACAGCTCCGGGACAAATTCTCATTACACGAACATTGTGGCTAGATAATTCTCCACGAGCAACTTCTGAAAGCCCTACAACACCATATTTTGAAGCACAGTATGCCGCATGGTTACCAAATGGTTTAACGCCTGCAATCGAAGAAATGTTAATAATAGTTCCGCATTGTCTTTCTTTCATGTCATTCATTACAATTTGCATACCATTCATAACACCCATAACGTTTACGTTTAGCATGTTTTGCCATTCGTTTGCATCTTGTGTTTCTAGATTACCTAAGAGCATAATACCGGCATTATTGATAATAAGGTCTGTTTTTCCGTATTTTTCTTCTGCACTGCGTACTGCTTTTTCAAATGCATCTTTATCGGTAACATCTACCTTTGCACACATGGTGTTTTCAAGACCTAGTTCTTCTAGTCTTTCAATCCTTCTTGCAATAAGTAAGAGTGGATAACCTGCCTTACTAAACTCTAAAGCTAATGCTTTTCCAAACCCTGAGCTTGCCCCTGTAATTACAACTAATTTTTTCATACATTTCTCCTAATAATTTATTTTTACGTAGAGATGAATCTTCATTGGAGATAAATCTCTATACTGTTGCTACTTAAACACGTCTTGTGCTTGTTTCATATTTTCGCGAATTTTAACGCCAAACGGACAGTTCGGCTCACACTTGCCACACATAACACAGTCGGTTGCATTTTTTTCGAGCATGTTGTAGTGGGAACGAACTGTTTCCGGAACTTCGCTTTGTTCCTTTGCAAGATTTAAAAACTTAGTAACGGCAGCTATATTTATGTTTGATGGACATGGTTGACAATGATTACAATACATACATCGTCCACTCATTGTTATTTGAGTGTTTTCTGAAAGAATAAAAGTGTAATCTCGCTCTTTTTCTGTTGCGGTGCAATAAGCTGTTGCTGTCTTAACTTCTTCTGGATTTGCAACTCCAAGTAAAACGGAAGTTACGCCGGGTCGAGTTAAACAATAGTGAATACACTGTGTAACAGTCATTGCTTTAGAAAAAGGGGAGCTATCTTCACGTAACAACGAACCTGCCCCAAGTGCTTTCATTACAGTAATTCCGACTCCAAGCCTTTCGCAAGCAGTATACAAGGCTTGTCTATCTGCATTAATTTCTAAATGTTCAGTTTTAAGATTCTTATGTTCAATCATTTCAAATATATCAGCGTTTGCATGCTCTAAATCGTAGGCAGGATTTATACTAAACATTAAAACATCAATAAGCCCTGTTTCAACTGCTTTAAGTGCAACAAGTGGATTATGTGAGCTAAGACCAATGTGGCCAATAATTCCATCAGATTTTAATTTTTTTGCATACTCGATAATTTCACCGTTAAAAACGATGTCAAAGTCTTCAAAACTATCTACATAATGAATCATTCCCACATCAATAAAGTTTGTTTGAAGCCTCGTAAGTAAATCTTCAAAAGACGACTTTACTTCGTTTATATCACGTGTTCGCTCGTATTGATCTCCTACCATGGTGGTACATAGATGACCTTGAATATACATCGCATCGCGTTTGCCAGATAAGGCATTGCCAATCATAGTTCTGGTTTCGGCTTGTGGCATAAATACGTCAATATAATTAATCCCACTATTGATAGCAGTACTAATTACATCGCTTACAACTTCTTGTGTTTTGCCATTAAACCATTCGCCTCCAAGACCAACAACGCTTGTTTTTAGATTTGTTCGGCCTAATAACCTATATTCCATGGCTTTGTTATAATTCATCTTTTCTCCAACTTGATTGACTTTTTTACTGTTACAATATAAATTACTGTAATAGGAAATTAGTATATCGTATAAAAAAAATATGTCAATACGGAACATTTTTTTCCCTTAGTGAAGTTGAGGTTAGATATGGAGAAAATAACAGTAGATTCAGAAATTGAAGTTACCTTAAAAATGATTGGAGGCAGATGCAAGCCTCTCATTTTATACATTTTGATAGAAGAAGGCGCACAACGATACAAGGCATTATTAGCACGCATAAATCAAATATCTCAAAAAACGCTTACCAATCAACTGCGCGAACTTGAAACTGATGGTCTCATTTCTAGAAAATCGTTCCCAGAAATTCCACCGAGAGTAGAGTATTCAATAACTGAAAAAGGGAAAAGCTTGTTTCC
>CAYJNB010000297.1:0-2544 GCA_964371205.1 uncultured Treponemataceae bacterium | reverse complement strand
CACTAGTGCAATGAATAACGCAATATCTTTAGACGATGTTATTAGAAAAATTCCTGATTTTCCAAAACCTGGAATTTTATTCTATGACATTACAGGGATTTTAGTACATCCCGAAGCTTTTAAAATGTGTATCGACAAAATGGTCGATATGTACAAGGACAAAAAGATTGATGCTATTGCTGCAATTGAGTCTCGTGGCTTTATTTTTGCAGCCCCCTTTGCAGAACGTATGGGGATACCTCTTATTCTGATTCGCAAAAAAGGTAAATTACCTGGTAATACCTATTCATGTAAGTATTCGCTTGAGTATGGTTTTGCGGAATTAGAAGTACACAAAGCAGACGTTAGCGAAGGTAGTCATGTTCTCATTGTTGATGACTTAATTGCTACTGGCGGAACACTTAAGGCTGCTCAAAACGTTATTGAGCAGGGTGGTGGTGTAGTAGAAGGTTTCTTTGGTGTCGTTGGACTTCCCTTTTTGAACTATATGCCAGTCTTAGACCCGCTACCAGTGCAAACACTAATTGAGTACGATAGCGAATAGATTTTTACGTGTTAGCAAGTAACAATGTACTAGTTCTTGCTAAATGCATCTTGACTAAACTCTTTTACAAGTTGGTCTCGATTCTCTCCAGTCTGTAAGGCTGCATGAATCGAGGCTTGTTTTTTTGCATCAATCTTATATAAAAATGAAATAGCAATGCCAATACCCAAGAATAGTATAGGTGTAATGGCCATAATATTTCTGATAGCAAGCTGAGCGCTTACTGGTTGTCTTGTTATTGCTGGTCCTCCAGGTATAGCCTCTTGAAAGCCAAAATAGCCAATAGCTGCCATTGCAATCGCCAATGCTACAGCTTGTGCTATCTTATTAAAGAGGTTTACCCATCCACTTATTAGACCTTCACTGCGTTTACCACTTATGAGCTCAACCACATCTGCAATATCTCCAAACATAGTATGCGGTACAAGACCTGGAGCGCTAATGCCAACTCCCATAATAATTGCTAAAACGAGCAAGTGTATATCTGGAGCGCCTGGCTGTAAAGTAAATATAGCAATTGAGCATGCAAGCCAAATATAAGCACCTATACGATAGACACTCGCCTTTGATGTTTTTTTAATTAAAGATAAATAAATAGGTAGAGCCACAATTTGCATAGAAAACATAAGAGCTGCAGATATAAGACCGAGCATATTACTTTGTCCTAGGGCTGTTACATCACGACGTATAAAAAAATCAATTAAAAAAAAGAAAAAAGCGCTCAAAATACACATAGACATTTGCACTGCTAAGAACATAGTCAAGTAGTATCGAAATGGTTTAATTTTGACTAAATTAATAAAAAATCTATAACTAAATTTTGTATGAATAGGTTCTGTCTTTATTTCTTCACGTACAAAGAAACCAGTAATAAAAACAGAAATTGCAAAAAGCACCCCAAAAGTTACACTCATAACAATATATCCCGTCGAGGAATCATACTTTTGAACAATCATTGGAGGGAGCGCTACACAAAGTAATGAGGAAAAAATACTGAATCCAAGGCGATACGAATTTGCAGAGGCTCTGTTTTGATAATCGCTCGAAATCTCGGAAGATAACGAATAATACGGAATCATTACCATTGTTTGCACTGTACAAAATAAAATATACGAAACTAAAACAGCTATAAAACGCAGAGTAGTTGAAGAAAAAGCAAAGGGAAAAAACAATAAAAAAAACGAAATTAGTACAAGTGGAGATGCTATGAGTAAATAAATACGTCGCTTTCCAAACGGGCTTCTAGTTGCATCAGAAATCCTACCCATGAGCGGATCACTGATTGCATCCCAAATCCGTGCAACGAGCATAACAATACTAATCATGTATGGCGAAAGGCCTACAGTTAAGGCCAAAAATCCTGGGTATAAAAAATTTATAACATTAAAAGATCCTCCTCCAAAAAGATCAGCAGTGGCAAAAGCTAGTTTTTGAGATGTCTTTAATTTGTTCATTATATTTCCTATAGATATATACTATACTTAATGTTTTAAAATGCAAAAAGCATGCATAAAGGATTATACATGCTTTTAAGTTGTTTTGCAAATATACTTTATTTTACAAATGTGTTTTATTGTGCAAAGGCTTCTTTTAAGAATGCAAGATCAAGTTCAGGGTAGAGAACAAATTGACATAATAACTCATTTACGCTGTTTTGAACTGAAACCTTTGTAGTCTCATCAAGTATAATCTTACCCTTTGCAGGAACTCCCTTGTCAGTCATTGCAGGTTTTGTGTTTGACAAAACTTGTTTAATAAGGGCAGCAATTTTTTCCATTTCAGCTTTTCCCATACCAAGTGTTGTAATAGCTGGCGTACCAATGCGTAAACCACTTGTCCACCATGCACCATTTGGATCGAACGGAAGACTATTGCGGTTAAGTGTTACACCACATTCAGTCATTGCAGTTTCTGCTTGGCGGCCAGTTAACCCAAAAGGAGCTACATCAATAAGCATTAAGTGATTGTCTGTTCCTCCAGTTTGAATTTTTATACCTTGT
>CAYJNB010000296.1:0-2584 GCA_964371205.1 uncultured Treponemataceae bacterium | reverse complement strand
CACCCTGTTTGTAAGCGGAATTGCGGCGGCGGCACTTGCTAAAATCAAAATATAGGGAGTTCCATACAGTTTAAGCCCAAAAGGTACGAGCCAGCTTTGGTTCCACACAAAAATATAGCCAATACCCAAAACGACACCGGGAACAGCCATTGCAATCAAAGTAATGGAATCGATAGCCTTTTTTCCCTTGTAATTGGAGTATGTTAGTGTATACGAAATAGAAAAGCCAACTAACAACCCAAACACTGCCGCGCAAAGAGCGATGCCCAAAGAGTTGCGCAAGCCATATAGTAGTTGGCTTCCTTGGCTCAATACTTCGATATAATTATCTAGCGTAAAAGCAAACCGCTTTACACTAATTGCACTCGAAAACGAAAGAATAACATTTGAACCAAAAGGGATGCCCAATGCAATGGTGCAAAAAAGCACTGTTACAGAGCTTAAAAAAGCTGTTTTGATTTTTCCGAGTCTTCGCGGAATTACATTGACCGCATCATTATGCAAAAAGTCAAACTTTCGCCTACCGATAGCAAGGTTTTGAATTATCATCGCCATAACAATGAACATAATCAAATAAAAAGAGAGGATTCCTGCCATGTCAAAGCGAGCCGGAACAGTAGTGATTGCCGCATAAATAGTATACGGCAAGGTTGGATAAGGAAACGCTGCTGTAATGGTAGAAGACATGCCATAATCGCCGACAGTGTCCATAAAAATTAACATTGCTGCAGATAAAAAAGCCGGAAAGCACAGCGGCCCTTGTACCTGTGTCCATACAATGAGCGGCGAAGCGCCATTCATACGAGCTGCTTGAATAAGCGAATCGGGGTACCATTCAAATACATTTTTTATGGTTATGTATGCAAGCGGAAACTTACACAATACCATTACAAAAACAAGCCCCGGATAACTGAAGATAAATTTGTTTAGCCCCGGAATATGAAGCCATTCACTGGCAATACCATTGCCCGACGAAAAGAAAATCCACCCCTGAGCCAAAATAAATGAAGGAACGATGAGTATAATCCAAGCGGTAAAATCTATCAGTTTTGCAAACGGAAATTTATAACGCACACGAACGTAGGCAAAAAAAGTGGCTATTACAACACCGACAAGCGTTGTTCCCAAGCCTAAAAAAAAGGAATTACTAAAAGCCTTATACCACAAGGGTTTTTTAAAAACATCTAAAAGTCTTGCTAAGTTTGCTATATTAAAATTTTCTATTTTTAAACCGGGACAGACAATTTGTACAAATACCATTAACATTGGTAAAAGAACCAAGATAAATAGCACCGTAAAAAGCATATTTCCAAAGATATTTTTTCTAAAATTCATAATCCCCCTTCAATAATAAAAGGGCTGCCGCATAACTAAGTCTTGCGACATCCCTATTATTAGTATTGTATGTAATACGTAGCTTTCGAAACAGTGTAAGCTATTGCACAGACATGTCTGCAAACCAAGACTTAATTTCTGCCTCTTTTTCGGCTGCCCATTCTGCATCGGCATAGCCTAAGGTAGCATTGTCGCTTGCCCTGCGGTCGTTCATGTTTGCACCCGTAACAGAAGGTTCAAAATAGCCCTCGTCTCCGGTATCAACTAATTGTTGTTGCACTTTTGGATCTAACAAGAAGTTTACAAATGCCTTTGCAACGTCCATTTTATTGGTCTTTGCACTAATGGCTGCAACACGAACTGAAGCAGGAGCTCCACCTTCGGGCCACACAATGGTTAGCGGTTCACCGCTATCTATCATTTGATATGCATTACTTTCTTGTAACAAGGCAACATCTACCTCGCCACCGGAAAAGGCTTGTACTATTTGAGGGTTTTTAGGATACACTTTTAAACCGTTATCGAAGAGCTTTGTAAAATACTCTTGTCCGCCTTCGATTGTTTTTTCTTGCATAAACCATGCTGCAAGCGGATACGCAGGAGCTGCAACAGAAGGATCTGCCATAGCTATTTTATAGCCCTTAGAGGCGTCGGTTAAATCATCAAAATATTTAGGAGCAGTTGCATCAGTGTATACTTCGTTGTTATACACAAGAACTGCAGCGGCATGAGCACCGGTCGGGTAAAAGCTTTTGTTTGCAGGAACAACACCTTTTGCAAAATCAGTTAAAAGATTTGCGTTTTCAGGTGTCCAGTCGGTAACTAATCTACCTTCCGTAGAAAGTGTGTATACGCTCGGCATTGAGTCAATCCATACAACATCCCATAATGGATTATCGCCTTCTGCAGCAATTCGAGACATTGTTTGAGCACCATTCCCCGAAACAACCTCTATCTCGTAGCCGGTAGCGGCTTTAAACATATCGCCAATGATAGCGTCAAAGTCATTCATGTATACAACAAGCTTTTCGGCTTGTGTGCTCGCTGCTGACTCCGCATCTGTTGCAACAGCTTCTTTTTTACTACAACCAATTGCCAACAAGGCAATGCCACTCAATAATAAGATTGCTTTTTGTAAATTCATTTTTACTCCCTTTGGATACTAAAACTGTGTTCATAATAACAATCAAATACCAAGCTATCTAGCAAAAAACAGTAAAACGTTTGTGAAAGATAGGTAAAAAAAACA
>CAYJNB010000295.1:0-2598 GCA_964371205.1 uncultured Treponemataceae bacterium | reverse complement strand
CTATATTGTTTTCTTTTCAAAATGCTCATAATAATAGTGCTGAATCAAGTGTTAATTATCATACTGAATGGCGCTTTAGTAATTATATAAATAAAAACCTTGAGATACATATACATGATAGAGATAATAATGGATATTATAATATTTTTTATGATTTCCAAACAAATATCTTTAATTCTTCTGAAATTAACAAATTAAACTTATCTATCTTAAATATAATAGATCAAATATTAGAAAATAATGACATTTCAATAATGGATATTGAATTAATAACACCTTCTGAAAAGAAGAATTTATTAGAACAAGCAAATCTTAATTTTGTCGATTTTTCTGATGTTCTTAATTTAGAAAATATCTATAATGTTATTTTTTCTAAAAACAAAAACTACTTAGATACTATTGCTTTAGAAGACTACGATAATAACTTTATTACTTATCGTTTATTATTCTCTAAAATTAATAAACTTATTACTTTATTAAAATCTCACTATAATATTACTCCTAATCAGAATATAGGAATCATTACTGATAAGAACATAGACACTATTATTGGAATTCTTGCAATATTAAAACTAGGTTGCACAATTGTTCCTATTGACCCTAAATATCCAAAAGAGAGACAAGAATATATAGTTAATAACTCAAACCTTAGTATACTTTTATTTACTAATAGTAAAGTAGAAGACCTTATAATAAGTAATAAAATAGATATTTGTTATGCACACTATGATTCTTTGGTTGAAGATTCTTCAGTATATAACTATAACAGAAATAATAATGCTTATATTATTTATACTTCTGGTTCTACCGGAGAACCAAAAGCTGTAACCATCTCGCACAAAAATATTATAAACTTAATCGAACATCAAGCTTATTCAAAAGAATTTACTTTTAATAATTCGAAAATTTTACAATTTGCCACACTAAGCTTTGATGTTGCCTATCAAGAAATATTTACTGCTTTATTCAATAATGTTACTTTAACTCTAATTGAAGACACTGTAAAAAAAGACAGTAATTTACTTGTAGATTATATTATTGATAAAAAAATTGATATACTATTCATCCCTCCTAAGTATTTATTACATTTAGCAGATTCTCCTAAAATAGATGAACTGATTTCTACTTTAAAGCATGTTGTAACTGCTGGTGAGCAATTAATCATAACGGACAATATAGCTTATATGATTAATAATTCAATATTAATACACAATCATTATGGTCCTGCTGAAACTCATGTAGTAACAACAAATATAATTGATGCTAATAATATTTATACTAAACCTGCAATACGGAAAACCTATCTCCAATACTTCTGCCTACATTCTTGATAGGTTCAATCACCTTTGCCCTATCGGAATGCCTGGTGAATTGTATCTTTCGGGGGATTGCGTTGGAAACGGTTATTATAATCGAAGTGACTTGACTTCCGAAAAATTCAGTACCGATATATTTAATCCTAATTATACTATGTATAAAACAGGTGATTTATGTAAATTTGATGAACATAATAATATTCATTATCTTGGAAGAACAGATTTTCAAGTCAAAATAAATGGATTTAGAGTTGAATTAGAAGAAATTGAAAAACAAATTGCAAGTATACCATATGTTTCAACTGTATCGGTATTAACAGAAAAAGATAAACTAGATAAGTCTAAACTTATCGCCTTTATCAAATTTAATAGGCTTGTAAAATATGAAATTCTTAAAAAAGATTTATCTCATAAACTACCAGCTTATATGTTTCCTTCAACTATATATATTGTTGAGAATATGCCTTTAAACATAAACGGTAAGGTAGACAAAAAATTATTGGAAGCCAATAAATTATTATATAAAAAATTAATTTCTTCTTCAACTGGATTTATTTTACCTGCTAATGAGACGGAATCACTAATTTTAGAACTAATGAAATCTGTTCTAAACCTTCCTGAAATGAGTACTAATCATGACTTTTTTGAATTAGGTGGTGATTCGCTTACCGCTATTTCATTGCAAACTAAGCTTGCTAAACACAAAATTCTATTGAATACTCAAGAAATATATAATAATTATTCCCCAAAAATGTTATCTGATTATATTTTGTCATCTAATTCAATTAAAGATCCTATTGACTTCGGAGAACTTTCTACTAATAAACTTACTCTCAACTCTTCACTAGTAGATACTTCAAAATGCAATACCTATTTTTTAACTGGAGTTACTGGGTATCTTGGAATACATGTTTTGCAAGAATTATTAGAAAAATCGCAAAGCACAATTTATTGTCTGGTTAGACCTTTAAACAATTTATCTGGAGTTAAGAGATTAAAAGATAAATATATGTATTACTTTAATGTTAGAGTGTGATTTTACAATTAATATTTTTGGTATATCAGATGATATTTATGAAATCTTAGCTAATTGTGTTGATATAACTATAAATATTGCTGCATCTGTTAAACACTATGGAAAAAGGGAATATAATTATCTACATAATGTAGTATCTACAAAAAACATAATTTCTTTTGTTAAAAAAAGTAAATGTTATTTAAATCATATTTCTACTGTTGGAGTTGCAGGGAATAATTTAGTTAATACTAATAACTGTATAAA
>CAYJNB010000294.1:0-2606 GCA_964371205.1 uncultured Treponemataceae bacterium | reverse complement strand
TAAAACACATACGCCGAAAACCGTAAATACGCTCTTCCTTTCCCTCTTCTTTCGCATTATGCGATTTTATCTTTTTTATGATGCAACACAAAGTTGGTTAAAACTAGTACCCTGCTTATAAAGCAAAGTAAGCTTTGCTTTGCATCTATCATACTCTGAAAAAAGTGTTTTAGCTTTTTTTTCATCCCCATACACTTTCCAATATCCAAACATCTTACAATTCTTCCCTTGATGCTTTACAAAACCTTTTATGTCTTCTAAAGGATAACCGAGAAAAAGACCAATTTCGTGAGGAAAGTCTTTTTCACAAATAATTTTATCAAAAAGAGATTCTAGTACATCTTGCAAGCTAGAATCCATATCATACCCATTGTCTGCAAGAAACTGAGACACACTTTTTTCAAATATGTACTGCCTAAGAAGAGAAGGCCGAAAAATAAAAATAAGAGCGTAATTTTCGCAACGATTTACTTGATGCAACATAATTCCATTGTGCATAAAAATATCATTAAGAGTCTTTATTTCTTCTTCTAAATTTGGATAATTATCTGTTTTGACTGAAAACAAATTTGCTGGTTTTATCCCTACTAATACTGGCGAACAAGAACTAATTACTGCTTCTTCAAAACTCATAAAATAATCATCCTTTTCCTTATAAGTTAGAATATACTAACTAAATGAGTTATTGTCAACCTCTAGCCACCTAAAATGTTAGGATTTTATAACTTTTTATTGACTATTTTTCTCAATCCGAGTAAAATTACCTATGTATTCACAAATTTATAATTTTATTAATCAAGGTGGCTCAATTGCATGGGTAATAACAGCCCTTTACTTTTTGGTTATGACCGTTACGGTAGAAAGGTCAATATTTTTTATTCGAACATCTTGCAGCTATTCAAGTGTTGAACGTATGTTGTTATTAGCAAAATGCGAGAGCGCGGCCGATGCACTAGCGAATGAAAGGAAAATTACAATAAAAAAGAACTCCCAGTTTGTAGCAATCCTTTTGCACTATCTAAGCATACGTAATCTCAGTGAAAAAGCTTTTAACGAATCTCTTGAAAGAAAAGCTTTTGTCTTAATTGCAGATATGGAACGCCATATTTGGATTTTGTCTCAAGTTGGCCATATAGCCCCTCTTTTAGGATTACTAGGAACTGTTATCGGCCTTATTGAAGCCTTTAGAATTATGGCAACATTAGGAGCCTCTGCAGATGTTGCCTCTTTTGCAAGTGGTATTTGGGTTGCAATGATTACAACTGCCCTCGGCCTTATTGTAGCAATTCCTTCAATTTTTCTTTTTAAAATCTTTGAAAAAATTGTAGAAAAACGTAGTACCAGGATGAGCTATGTTGTTTCAATGCTCAATGAAATATTTTCGCGTAATCCATCTAGCAATCTACAATCTTTTAATAAAACCAATACCGTTACTTCAGACGAAGATGAGTTACATGAAACTTTTTAAACCACAAAAAAAGCATTCACCAGAAATAAATATTACTTCCCTTATTGATATTATTTTTATTTTGCTTATCTTTTTTATGGTTAGCTCAACTTTTTTACGCCCATCAATCGATATTAAGCTTCCTGTTGCAGCATATGAAGACACATCTGAAAGAGAAATGATCAATGTTTTTGTTGGTAGCGAACTAGAAATTTTTATAGAAGATGAACCTATTTCTTTAGAAACGATTCAAACAACTTTAATGGAAAGAACTGCAAGCAACCCCGAACTTGCCATTATGCTTTATTGTGATAGCACTTTAACCTTCGACAATGTAGTAAAAGTTATGGACATTTTCAAAAAATCTGGCGTCAAAAATGTTGCCATTGCAACCTCTGGTGAAGGAACTGTAAACTAAACATCTCTACACTCTCTTTCTTCCACCTTATTTTTTACAAAAAACCCAAAGCCAATAATATGTCCAACCCACACAACGACAAGGCAAATTAGTCCAATATGCGTATTGCGCATAAAAAACGCTGCTATCGCAAAAACTATTGTTATACTGGCCATAATTCTAATTTTTGCAGCTTTTGTAAGCCCCTCTTTTTTTACGAGAAATTCAATATTATCTTTATATAGTTTAGTGCCCTTAAACCATGCATCTAAATGCTTGCTTGATTTGGCAAAACAAAATGCTGCAATCAATACAAAAGGCGTCGAAGGTAAAAAAGGAATAAACATACCTAAAACGCAAAGTCCGCAAAAAACAAAACCTGTAAGTAAATATACGATTTTCATAAACATCTTATTTACATTGTACAAAATTATACACAAAAAGAATAGTATAAAATTGAAAAAACCTATATTTTATTCTAACCTTCCAAACTAAAATCAAGAGACAGAACAATCTCTAAAGACTCTGTTGCGTCAAAGGCAGGGAAAGGCATAGAACGCTCAACTGTTTCAAGGGCAGCCTTATCTAAGTTTGCATACCTCGACGGCGTATGTACCATAAGGTTTTTTACGCTTCCGTTTGGCTCAATGGTAAAGCGCACTTTTACACTCCCCTCACGTCCTCTATTTTGCTCTGATTTTGGATAGTATTTATTTTTTGCAAGTTTTGCAACAACTTGACTTATGTATGTTTGCTTAATTT
>CAYJNB010000293.1:0-2621 GCA_964371205.1 uncultured Treponemataceae bacterium | reverse complement strand
ATATTCGCACCGCACGTGCAAAGGGCTTAAGCGAAAAAACCGTTATTTATCGACATGCTTTTAGAAACACGCTTATTCCACTTGTTACTATGGTTGGCGGTATGCTACCCGGTCTTTTCTCTGGAGCAATAATTACCGAACAACTCTTCGCCATTGACGGCTTGGGCTACACCGCCTTTCAAGCACTTAAAAGTGGCGATATTCCCTTTGTTATGGGATTTAACCTCTTTTTGGCAATACTCACCCTACTCGGCACACTCATCTCCGATCTCTTATATGCGGTGGTAGATCCACGTGTTCGCTTGAGTTAATTGGATATTAAAAAAAATTATTTTTTACTTAGATACTTTTCAAACTCTGTCCATAACATTGGCTTACCAAAGTAATACCCTTGTGCAGCATCACAGCCTATATCACGTAAAAATTCAACTTGTGTCTGCTCTTCTATACCTTCGGCCACAACAAACATATCTAGACTATGTGCAAGTTTTACAAAACTCTCTACTACGATATTCCCTCGTTTTTTATTTTTTTGATTAACAAAAAAGCTTCTGTCGAGTTTTAAAGTATCAATTTTTAAATTCTTGAGCATGCCGAGAGAAGAGTACCCACTACCAAAATCGTCAATAGATACTTTAAATCCGGCTTCTTTTATTTGCTCTAAAACTGCTTCAAAATCAGCTTGCTCATCTTGAATCGTATTTTCAGTAAGTTCAATTTCTAAACACTCAGTCGGTACCTTCCAATAAGCTGCTGTTTCTTTTAGTTGGGGAATAAACTGCGGATTTCTTAGATTTGCACGAGAAAAATTAACTGCAATAGGTAAACAAGTGCCATACTTTTCTAACCAAGAATTAAGTATTTTACACACAGCATTAAACACATATTTATCTAGCTCAGTAATAAAGCCATTTTCTTCAAATACAGGAATAAAATCGTTTGGCTGAATCATTGATCCATCCGCTTGTTTCCAACGAACAAGTGCCTCACCACCTATAATATTTTCGTCATCAAAGTTATTTTTAGCCTGTAGATATATTTCGAATTCCTCATTTTTAACTGCTGCTTCCATCTTATTAGTAATATCTGTCATTTTTATTACTTGTTGTTTGTGCTCTTGATTATAATCTGAATATCTGCTCCTAGTATTACCTTTTGCAATTGCGTGAGCCATATCTGTATTGCTTATTATTTCGTTTATATCGGCTTCGCCTGGTTCAATACGGTATCGCCCGAGGCGGAATTTAAACTGGTGATTTTCTGCAGTGGTAAGAAGCTCTCTAAATCTAGTCTCATATCTTTCCATAATACTTTCCATATCTGCAAAGATATCTTCGTCGCCAAACATTAAAAATTCATCCCCTGTCAATCGCGCCTGAATAAATTTTTCTGGAGGTAGTTCATTCCCAACTCGTGCAACAGTCTTAATAACCTCATTTCCGACCTCATGATCAAAGAGTTCATTTATTGCTTTAAAATTGATAATATCGCCTTTTAACATGTAGTAGTACTTATTTTTATTTTTACTTAATATGTTCGCTACATCTATCTTGAATTTAGCTATATTACGCAAACCAGTAAGTTCATCGTAAAATGCTACCTTTTCAATTTTATCACGCGATTTTTTTTCGGCGTAGAAAATATAGCTAATAGCAAGAATAAACACAAAAGCAGCACCACAACTTACTAATAACAGAAGTCTTTCTAAACCAACTATATTTTCATTAATCATGTCTACTGTCAAAACATATAATATAGTCCAGTCATTTACGCCAAGTGGTCTAAATACAGAAATTCTTTCTTGGCCAAGAAGACTGTAATGAACAGTTCGTGGAGTTTCTCGTAAAATATCATTTAAGACTTTTTGATACGTATCTCCATCATAGTAAATAGCTTTATCAATAGGAAGCTTATTAGTTAGCGTAGGATTTGTAGAAAAGAATATGTTCAATCCTTTATCTATTATTACCGCCCAAGCACTCTCGTAAACCGATAATCCCAAAAGGCTAACAAATTGTTCAACTCTGAATTCTGCAGCAACTACTCCCACAATGTCATCTTCAATATATAAGGGAGCGGAAATAACAAACACTTCTTCACCGGTAATGCTAGAAATATGAGGACTGCTAGTAAACACTTCCCCTAAACGAGATCTATAAAAGTATTTATTTTCTGAGATATCTATTTGCCCAGAGCCTTGCACATAAGCCTTACCTTGAGCATCAGCTATTATTACGGCTTCGAATGTATATATCTCCTTGAGAGAATCTATAATGTCTTCTGTCTTTTGTGGAGAGTTAAGATATGCAGGTAGTGTTTTTGACATACTCAGCACATTATTTCTGCTTATTTCCATTTCTCGTTGGAATGCAACTTGCTGTTGCGCAGCAAGTCTACTAAATGATTCTATTTGTAAGTACGTTAGACTATGACTCAAAGCGGAATTGAACAGAGCTACAGCTATACCAATCGCTACAAGTGAAAATGCAATTACCGTACAGGCTTTTACTTTATAAGTCATAGCCTTCATAAAAAACACCTCATTTAAACTATGTAATATTCAAATTTTCTAAGCGTTCTGGTTTTGCAAAATGATATCCTTGTGAGTAGTGAACGTTATT
>CAYJNB010000292.1:0-2634 GCA_964371205.1 uncultured Treponemataceae bacterium | reverse complement strand
GCCTCGATTGGGTGTCGGTACACTTGACCTGTGTAATGCATACTGTGCTTCCTTAAAATTGAAATGGTCTTTTTTCTTTAAGACTGTAAAAAATATAACGCTCAGTAGTATAAACGGCAAGCTTAAATAGACTTTTTTGCGGAGGTTTTACAATATTATACAAAGAGAAGAGGAACGAAATAGCGAATACAGTATGCTTATAGCTTTCGTTCTTTGTTTCTAGCTTTCTTAAAGTCGTACATTTTAGTGTCAGCTAAATCAATTAAATCTTCGGTTGAGAGTTCATTTTTTGCATCTACTTCAACAAGACCATAACTGATAGATGTTTCATAGGGTTTTTTATTGTCTCTTTTTAGGAGAGTAATTTTTTCATGGCATAAGTGAGCACGTTCTAAAACGGAAGAGACTTTCTTTTTGCTACCAACAACCAAAAATTCATCTCCGCCAATACGCGCTATTGAATCATTAGGGAAAGATTCTTTTATGCATTTTGCCGCAGATTGTATGTACCAATCGCCTTCTTCATGTCCAAAAGTATCATTTACTGTTTTTAATCCATCTAAATCAAGGTAGACAACATAGCAATCTCGTTTTTTTTCTAAATAGGATTGTAACTTATTTACAACAATATTTTTTACAAAAAAACCGGTAAAGAAGTCTGTTTTTGCCTCTGCCTCTAATTTTACAATGGTGTCGTTTTCTGTTTTAATCTCTGCTGTAGTGTCTACGTATGTATCTGAGGCTTCTTTCAATTTTCCATAGATATATACTATGAGCAAAATTAGAATAAAACTTATATGAGCTAAAAGACCTGTTCGTATTTGGTATATTGGGTTAAATCGAACATTTTCAGTTTCTACAAACATTGTGGGTATAGTAACTAATTGAATTACACACACTGCAGACAACAAAGCGCAAGCCATTTTTAGGCTGATACTATTTGATGCAATATATTTTACAATACGCGAATCTAAAATTCTACTACAAATTAAGTTGCAAGGAATTAAAAACAAGAAAGTTAAAATCATTATCATTATTCGGTTTTCTTGAATTGCCAGCATGTCTACGGTTTGCTGATTCAAATTAAGAGCTTTAAGTCCTACAAACAGAGTTCTGGTAGCAAAAAAAATTAAAGTGAATCCTAAGTTTATTGTAAGAGAAGGCAAGAGTTCTTGCTTAAATAAAAGTAGTATTTCAATACCAAGCACTATAAAAAACACAATCCATAAAATTTCTCCATGGTAAAAATGTGTTACATAAACAGGAACATAGACGAGAGCACTATTTATTAGGATTATTGGTATTAGAAATCTCTTTTTTATCATACTGAAACCAAAAAGCTTTGATAAAAAATAAAAAACTACAGATGCGTATACAATATATAATAAAAACATAACAAGGTGCATTATTAGCATACTACACACCTCCATTAGCATAATAATTTTGTTTATCTTTTTTCATAAGATCATCTACGATATCTAAAACTTCCGTTCGAGAAAGTTTTTGCTCTTTTTGATTAAAGCTTAAAAACCCTAAATTAGCATGAACAGTGTAGTTTTCTTTTTTATTTTGTGCTTGGATATATTGTTTAATGCGTAAAACGATAGAATGCAACTCTTCATCTTGCACCTCAGGTAAAATCACAACAAATTCATCTCCACTAACTCTGGCACAAAAATCATCTTCTCTCAGTGCTTTTTGAAAAGCACTTGCTACAGCAACAATATAACGGTCTCCAACTTTATGGCCATAAGTATCATTTACAGACTTTAATGCGGCTAGGTCTGCAAAAATGACAGAAAATTTGCTGTCATTAGCTTCACATAACTCATCTAATTTGTGATAAATAAATCGCTTGTTATAGAGTTGCGTTAAGTCGTCTGTGTATAGTTTATATTCTGCAGCAATCTTTTTTTTAATAACTTTACTTCTTAAAGAAATAGCCTCATCTGCTTTTCTTTTATAAGGATGAAGTGTAATGATGTAGGTATTCACAAAAAACAAGCAATAGTACATTAGTAGCATAAAGACAACGGTAGTAATAGATGCGATAAAAAAGGGCATGCTTAAAGTGTTGTTAATTAGTATCCACGAATCAATAAGGATTATTCCAATAAAAATTGTAGAACTAATACCAACAAGCTCTGAGTAGCCTCTTGCTGTAGAAACTACTAATAATCTTTTTGCAGAAAGATATCTCTCTACAAGAATCAACACCCCAATAAGCAGAGAATACGTAACAGCTAGGGTAGAAAAAAATGAGGTAGTTTCTGAAAAGATTTCTGCAATTGATACCTCAAAAAAAAGCCCGCTGCAAATTATTACAAAAAAATGGATAGATACAATGTTTATTAAATAACTGGAAGTACCAAATAATACTTGTCTAAAAGGGGCTTTAGAAGCAAGCCTAAAATAAAGCATATACATACCGTATGAAAGCATATATAAGTAGAAAAATGGAAGACCAAAGAAATATGCTGCTGTAAAAACAATCGTATTAATAAAAGGAATAAGCAAAAAAACAAAAGACTTCTTTGTTGGATGTTTTAAAATAGGAATTGCAAATTTAAAAATAAACAAGCTATGCATAAAATACGTAGTCACGCCTATTCCTATCCAAAAGTATGAATTCAC
>CAYJNB010000291.1:0-2650 GCA_964371205.1 uncultured Treponemataceae bacterium | reverse complement strand
ATATGGCAGGTTTGGTATTAGAAGGCGGCTCTCTTCGTGGAATTTTTTCCGCAGGCGCAATGGATGCACTTATCGACTATAAAATGGACTTTGATTATGTAATCGGTGTATCTGCAGGAATTTCAAATGGGATTTCGTATGTAACAAAACAACGAGAGCGAAACATAGAAATACTGCGAAAATACCGAAACGATAACCGCTATCTTTCAAAAAGAAATTTCTTACGCTGTCGATCAATTTTTGGTCTTGACTTTATTTTTGATGATTTACCAAATAAACTCGTTCCTGCTGATTGGGATGCCTACTATAATTTTAATGGAACAATAAAAATTGGTATGACAGACGCCAAAACAGGCCAAATCGTATACAAAGATGGCAAGCATATGGATAAAAAATGTAATTATCTTAGAGCTTCTTGTGCTATTCCCTTTTTCTTTCCTGCCATAAAAGTAGAGGGAAGGCAGTATTTTGATGGAGGCTTGTCCGACTCGATACCCATAAAGCAATCAATTGCAGATGGAAATAAAAAAAATCTCGTCATTTTAACTCAACCGAAAGGATTTGTAAAAGAGCTAGGTAAATCCTCAAAACTTGGTGCAAAGCTAATTGGAAGTAAATACCCCAAGTTAAAAGAAGCTATGTTGTATCGGCCTTCAATGTATAACGAAACAATTAGTTTTATAGAAAGTCTTCAAAAAACTCAAGAAGAAAACATTGTTGTACTTCAGCCAGAATACAAGCTCAATTCTTTTGAATCTGATTTAACACAAATAGAAAAAAATTACCGTCACGGTTATGAGCTTGCAGAGCAGAACCTTGATAAAATAAAAAAATTACTTACATAGTTTTTCTCTACAAAACACGTAAAAATAATTGACATCTTTCTAATATGTGATAGAATTGTACTTAGATTTACTAGTTACTACAAAGGTTTTACTTAATGAGCAACAAAAAGAAAGTAGTAAAAATAGTACTGACAATATGCCTTGTAATGCTTGTCTTATCTCAAAATATTACAGCTTTTGAAACCGAATCAAAAAAGACTACTATAAAAGTGGGCTATGATAAATCCTACGGAGTTATTAGTGATTATTCTTCACTAGACAGTAAAGGTTTTGGCTATGAAATATTGGAGCGAGCACAGCATTATTCCGATTACACTTTTGAGTTCTATGAATATGAATACTGGGAAGCTCTTAGTGCCTTAGAAAAAGGTGAAATAGATGTAATGGGCGTTGTATTTGACAGCGATCTGCATCGAAAAAGATTTACTTATGTTCCAACGAGTCTAGGAACAGCTCAACTAGTACTTGCAACAAAAAATACAGATGCGTATTATGATGATCCAAAGTCTTTAGATGGTAAAACTGTTGCAACATTTGAAAATAACCCATACGAGGTTTATTTAGATAACTATTGCAAAGAAAATAATCAACCTTGATAGCCACATATAATAATATAATTTATATTCGGGGTACATTTGATAATTTTACAAACATTCCTGCAGACTTTTATCTTATTACTACGATCGATAATAATGCAAAAAATTTTAGAATGGTCTTAAATTTAGAAGTATTCGATATGTTTTTTGTAGTTGGACCACAAGAAGATGCATTCGCAAGTGCACTTGCAGAATCAATTCGACTAGCTGTTTCTGCAGATGGAAACTTTCTAAACGAGTTACAAGTAAAATACTATGGCTCAAAAAATTTAATTCGAAGACCACTAACACGTAAGGAAGTAAATTTATTAAGAAGTAAAACATTAGTGTGTGGCTATATAGATACTCATCAACCAATTCAGTTTACTAATGAGGATGGAGAGCCTGATGGTATAAGCATAGATATTATGAATATGCTTGCAGAAAAGTACAGTTTTGATATTGAGTATGTGCCATATAATCATGGAATGCCTAACGAGTACCATGAAAACTTTGATATGCTTATATCTGCTATTGGCGATATTGAACATGAATTAGAACACTACACACCCACAAAATCATTTATGAAACTTCCGTTAATGCTCTTTGCAGAAACGAAGAAACTTGAACAAATAGTTTCTGAAAATTTTCTTACAGCAATTGGAATGTTAAATTATATTACAATTGACTATATTGACGTAGAAGATCGTTACACAAATAATTCATTAAAATCATTTACTATTTTTGAAAATTTGTTTGATGCATATGTAAAAGGTGAGATTGATGGAATTCTTGCAACAGAAAACGGTGTAGAGTTTGCTCAAGCTGTATTGAACAGCGATAATCATTTAATTCAAAGTACTGGGCTTTATCTTCCCCTGAGAGTCTTTTTTTCAAATGAATCAGAGCATCTTACTGACTATGTAGGTGCATTTAATATAATGTTTGAGCATATTGAACAAACAACTATAGACGAAATTGTATCCATGCAGTCTGTTACGTTTTTACCTGAGTATTCTGTAGATAGCTTTATTGAAGACTATTTTTCTTTCTTAGTAGCAATTGTATTAGGAATAGTGCTTATAATATTTAGTATTGTTCTTTTTCAGCAATATACGCAACGCAAAGCAGTATTGAATATTATAAATTATGACAATATGACTAAGCTCATTTCTGTATATAATTTCTCCGAACAGGTAAAAATTATTCTCCAAAATGCAAAAGCGGGTG
>CAYJNB010000290.1:0-2655 GCA_964371205.1 uncultured Treponemataceae bacterium | reverse complement strand
TTATTTGATGCTAATTCCGGTATAGATATTGGGTTTGGAGGCGCTTTATTAAACGGTGGTACTAATTCTTATTTGGATATTACAAATTCAACATTCTCTAACAATTATGCAGGTCACGGTGGTAGTATATTTAATCATTCAAAAAATTATACGAATATTACTGGAAGTAGTTTTATAGGTAACGAGGCCAGAAGCTATGGTGGTGCAATGTATTTAGGTACACACGAAATCGTAAAAGGCGATGCTTCAACCGCAATAAAAAATTATAATTATATTTCCAATTCATCTTTTACAAGTAATACTGCAGGAAGCGGTGGATCACTATATGTATTGAGCGAAGTAGATATAATAGACTCAGTATTTACAAATAACTCTGCCGATTCAACCGGTGGTGCTATATTTATTGGAAATGATGTATATCATAGTGGAATTGCAGCTATACAAAATACTTCGTTTAGCGGAAATATAGCTGGAACTGGTGGAGCAATTTCAAATAATGGTACTCTTTCTGTATATAATAGTATATTTGAATACAACTCAGCTGGGACTGGGGTTGCTATATATAATAGAGGCGATGCTACAATACATAATTCTTTGTTTAAAAATAATATTTCTACTTATACTTCTTCAAAGACTTATTCAACTGCTGCAGGTGTTATTGATGGCAATGGGGATACAAATATATTTAATTCATCTTTTTTAGATAACTTTCATAGTTCTGCAAATGCCTTTGACAGTAGTGGTGCCGTAACTGGGGATGGAACTATTAATATTATAGCAAACCATGGCCTTAGTGTATTTTCAGGAAATACTTCAAATGGTTCTTCCTCCTCATTAATTGTACGTGTTGGCAATGAGATGCACTTATTTGCAGGTGTTGCTAAGGAAACAGAAGGTCGTATAGTAATTAACGACTCTATCAGTATTTTTAATAATGCACACTTGCATATTAACAAAGAAACTGATTCAAGTTTCGCAACTAATGGTGTTGTAGAAATTAATGATGAAGTCAAACATCTCGGTGGACATTATAATAGTGAGTATTTTCTAAATCTTCATAACGGTACCTTAAAGTTTGGAAGTGCAACGGTTAACTATGATTTTGACAATGATGGTATTGGAGATGGAGAGGTAACAAGTTTTGGAACTATATCAGACAAAATAACGTTTAACATATATGGTGGCAAAATTAGTACTGCAGATGGCTATATACGAAGCACCAATCTTGGAAAATTAGTACTTCATAATGATGTATTTTTAGATTTAGATATAGATATGAAGAATAAAATAGCAGATACACAAACAGTATCATCACACACTAAAAATAATTTTGGCTTTATAATTCAAAATATTTCTCTAATAAACGAAACTGAAGAAAAAGAGGTTACTGTTAAGGTTACAGATGGGTCAGTAAATATGAGCGTAAGTGATAGTATCAACGTACTGTCTCCAATATTTGTATATTCAGTGGATGATGCAAATCTAGCAACGAATGGTTACGTAACTCTTAAAAAAAATACCGATTCTTATAGCGGTTATCAACCCTCGCTATATGCTGGAAGTGTTTTTCTTCTTAGCGGCAATTACTTATCAACATTAGATACTTTTAATAGATTATTCTCTGTGGCTCAAAAAAAATCAGAGAAACTAAGTATAGCAGTAGTTCCACATGCTAGTGCAGAAAAGATTTACTTGACTAATGGATTTAACGTATTTAATTCGTTCTATGGTAGTGATATTATATTTAATTTTTTAGAAAAATATACACTAAGCGTTGGTTATCTTGGTTCAGTCCAAGAGTATAGCTCTATTGAGAATAGTGGGAATGGGGCGCAACTTTCGTTTTCTTACTCCTTTCCCTTTACTAACATGTTTTTGAACTTGGGTGCTAACGTACAAGGAAGTCAAACTAGTACTAATACTTCGAATTCAAGTGAGTCATTTAATTCTATAAGTGGAGGGTTTGCTGTACACGGTGGGCACCATTTTTATTTTAATACTGACATATTAAAAATATCACCAAGCATATTAGCAATGTATAGTTTTTCTCATGTTTTTTTAGATAAAGCAAGTAATAATGTGGACCTGGATATTGATGTACTTCATGGTTTAAGTATCGAGCCAAAAGTAACTGTTGACTATACTTTAAAAAACAAAAATATAGTATATGGTTTTTTTGCATCAACATTTAATTTTATGACTGGCGGAACTGTACAAGCAAATAATATTTCTCTTCCAGAAATGACTTTAGAGCATTATATTTCTTACGGCCTAGGTATAAAAAAAGATTTGCTGTCAAACTTAAAACTTGATGCAAAACTACAGGTCTTTAATCTAAAAAGAGCAGCATTACAGGCAGAGTTATCTCTTTTATATTCATTTTAGTGATTATTGAAATAGTTGTAATTTCTATATATATTTTATATACTATACGCATGTTTAATAGCTTAACAGGAATAATTACACATAAATTGCCTCAAACTGTTTACTTGCAAGTTGGCGGTATTGAGTGGGATATTTTAGTTCCCGATTCAGCCTTAGATGCTTTACCTCCTGTGGAAAACCAGGGTAAGCTTTACACGTGGCTGTATCATAAAGATGATGGAATGCGCATGTTCGGTTTTGCGAGTATCGAGGAGCGTTCCGTATTTTTAG
>CAYJNB010000289.1:0-2660 GCA_964371205.1 uncultured Treponemataceae bacterium | reverse complement strand
AATGCTCTCCCATTGTTGCTCCATCAGGAGCAGAGTCATAAAATTTTACAAAAAAAGTTTTTGCCACAGTAATCGGGCTTGGTAACGTATATGACTCTACTAGCTTAAATACATCAGTGATCATATACCATATAAGAAGAACCGTGCCTATCGAAAGCATTGAAAGGTACATGTAGTTCTTTTTTTTCATTTGAATATCCTTTTATTAAAAAAACGAAGCTATACTTTTTGTAGATACATTACAAAAAGTAAGAACTTCGTTTTCAATACAACTATTTCTTAGTTTTGAACTTCAAAATTTATATCAAGAGCCTCGTAAATAAACGAAGGATCAAAAGACTTAACTATATTCGGAAACATATCTTGAGAGATTTTTTTATCTTCGGTAAAGAAATTTCCGACCTCTTTCATACCTTTTCCAAAAACATACCCATCTTGCAGCATGTGTGTCTTATCAATATAGTCACGAACAGAATACTCAGACTCTAATGTCTTTAAGTCGTACACTTTTCCATTATCATTAAACCATTTATGGGCAAATTCAAAAAGTATATCGTTGTCTTGTAATTCAGCAGCAGCTCTATAAGTTGCTCTAATAAATCTTACAACATCTTCTCTTCTTTCTTTAGCCAATTTCTTTGAAATAAAGATACCATCTACCAGTTCACACTCTGTTGCTTCTTCAAAAGATGCAATCATCTTATATCCTGCTTCTTCAGCCTGGAATGAAAATGGAGGAACAAGACTGACAGCATCTCCTTCCCCAGAAGCAAAAGCTTGATAAGCTGGTCCGTATTCCATATGAATTTGCTCATAATCTTCACTTGTTAAACCAAAAGATTGAACGTACCTGATTGCATTAAACTGTGATACTGTACCTAAAGGTCCAAGTATCTCCATTCCTTTGATTTTTTCTACAGTTCCATACAAACCTGGCTTTTTTGATACTTCTCCTTGATAGCTTAGCAACTCACTGTCAGGACGTACATAGATTCCAACTCCTCCACCTGTATTGATCTCTCCAATCCAAGCCGTATCAGGAAGAGCAAGTGAAAAAACAGAAGCAAGACCACTAACAGCTATATCAATTTGTTTTGCTGCATATGCCTCATTTATTGGAGCTCCAGTTGAGAATATTTTAATTTCAACATCAAGACCTTCTTCTTCATAATACCCTTTATCATAAGCGTATTGAACAGGCACACCAACGGTAAGAGGCATTGTACCAATCACAAGCTTCTCGCTGTCTTTTGAGCCCCACCCTATCAACAAAGCACTTAAAAATGCAATTGTTACCAAAACCATTACTGATTTAGCTAAATATTTCATATATCCTCCTTGCGTGTCCGAACACGCATAATACATTCTAAATCGTTCTTGCAAATAATGCAAGCAGTTTCTCTCGAAATATATCTTTTCTTTCTTTATTTGACATACTTGACTTCTCTAAGCATAGCTTTTGAAGTATAATTATGTAATCTTAATAACGAAAAGTTGCGAATTATGCCTATAACAATAAAACAAATAGCAGAAATAGCTGGAGTTTCTGCAGGAACGGTGGACAGAGCCTTAAACAATAGAGGTAGAATAAAAAAAGAAGTTGCAGAAAATATAAAGCAAATTGCTAAGAATTTAGACTACCAGCCCAATACATTCGCTTCGTCACTCTCTAATAAGCGAAAAAAAACTGCAATTGCTGTTATCTCAAATGTTGTGCATAGCTTTATGTTTGAGAAAATCTTAAGCGGTATCAGCTTTGCTCAAAGCGAGATTATTAATGCCGGTATAAAAGTTCATATAAAGTACTGTAATGACTTTGATGCAAAGCATCAACTAACACTCATCAACGAAGCCGTACAAGAAGGTGTGTCAGGAATAGTATTAGTTCCTATAAATGCATTAAGCATTACAGCACGGGTAAATGAACTACATTCGCAAGGATTTCCCATAGTATGCTTAACCTCATTTAATGAAAACATGAATTTTTTGCATTATGTTGGATGTAGCTATCAATACTCTGCTCATCTTACCTGTGGCATTATCAATCTAATATCAGGAGGTAAAGCAAATCTTGCAATTTTTATACCAAATTTATGCATGCGTAGCAATGCCGTTCGACTTGAATATATCAAGCGCTATATAAAAACTGAGTATCCAAATGTACATATTATTTCTGTGACTGAGTTGTCAAATATAGGTGCGGAAGCCTATATCCAAACTAAAAATACGTTAAAAGAATTTCCTCAGATTGACACCGTTCTTTATTCGTCAGGAGGTGTTGCAGACGGATTAATTGCGATACGGGAGGCTCAACAAAATACGTCTCTTAAAGTTGCTGTTTCTGACTTCTCAGAAGAAGTTCGTCAAGCACTTTTAAACGATGAAATTTCATTTGTAATAGTACAAAATCCATTTTCGCAAGGCTACGAGGCGGTTAAACTTCTGGCATCATATATCATAACAAAAAAAATTGCAGCAGCCAAATTTGTATACATAAATTCAGAAATACTAATAAAAGAGAGTATTAAGGACTATGAGATTACTTTAAATGCTCTATAAAATGAATGTGTTTTTTAACATTTTTTTTATAATTTCGCAATCTTTCTATTTTTTTTCATCTAATAATAATTTTTTACTTTTACGAATATAATCTATAAATG
>CAYJNB010000288.1:0-2660 GCA_964371205.1 uncultured Treponemataceae bacterium | reverse complement strand
CAATGGAAGGCTACATGCTTGTTCGTATGGCTGCTTGGGAACGCTGCATAGCATTCCCTGCAGGTCTCTTGCTTATAATTCCAGGACTTACAACTGATATAATAGGCGTAGCAACCATAGCGATTGTTTTTGTGATTCAAATATTTGAAAAGAAAAAATCACGGGCAAAAGATTTGTAGTTTATCTATCATCTTGCTGAGAGCTGTCTTCTTAATAATAAGCAGACAGCTTTTTTGTTTTTAAATTCTGTTAAAAACCTTTTACAATAAATACTTACTTGACTGTTGTGAGATAAATGAGTAACATACCTATATGCAAGGTAAACATTCTCGCAAGGAAATATTTGCAAGCATTATTAAAAATATTCTTATCCCCCTCATTACTGTTGCTTTGCTGATTTATATTTGGTTTAGCGGCTTTCAATATAACGTACGTGTACGAGAGCGTCTTGCTCAATCAAATTTAACTACATTAAGCGAGATTGCAACTCAACAACAATTTGCAATGAACGAGAAATTTGCTGGTGATATTGCGTCTCTTAATAGCGTTTCTTATAGTTTAGTTGTATTTGGCTACTCAAAAGAGAGTATTCTCGATTATTTAAATGTAGTTGAAAGTTATTATGCCTTCGAGAACATTACCGTTTTAGATAGAGATAAGAAAGGGATTGTTTCTAGTGGACAACGAGTAGATTTATCAGATTCGAATATACTTGATAGAGTATTACAGGGAGAAACAATAATTTCGAACCCTCGAAAGTCTTTTTATTCAAATAAGCGTGTTGTGTTAATGGCAACGCCTATTATTGAAAATGGTAACACTGCGGGAATTGTTGCTGCTGAATACCCTACAACAGCACTCAATTCAGTTCTAAATTCTTCTTTTGAAGGGACAGGGTATGCCTTTATAATAGATTCAGAAGGAGTAATTATTGGTCGAACCCATAGCGATTATTATATCTCTGCTTATAATTTGTTTGATACCCTAAAGCGCTCTACATTTGAAAATGATACCTCTTTTGCAGAAATTGCAGAATCTATTGGCAGAGGCGACTCAGGTGGATTTATTTTGAATATGGGAGCAGAAACTCGAATTATAGAATATCGCCCGTTAGATTACGAAGATTTTTCTTTAATTGTTGCCGTACCCAAAGAAACAATAACAAGAGATTCTGCTTTTATAATTGAAGAGATGAATAATTATAATTTTAAACTTATATTAGGTACTGTTTTTTCAGTGCTATTTGTTCTCTTTTTTAGGAATCACACTGTTAAGGAAATTAAAAAAGCTGCATACTATGATAGTTTAACTGGTGTTCCTAATTTAGTAAAATTCAAACTAGACATTGCACATATGCTAAGAAAGTATCCAAATCAAAAATTTACTATTGTAAAGATGGATATTGTCAATTTTAAATCAATAAATGATTTTTATGATTTTAGTGTCGGTGATAAAGTTATCATGGCGATTGCTGATACAGGGCGTACAGTTAAAGATAAATTATTTATGCAGGCTCGGATTGGGCATGATGAATTTTTATTATTCCATACTACGAACTTTTTTACCAATTTAGATGAATCTCGAAGGCATTTTGAAGGATTATTTCGCTCTCTTGTACCAGAGATTGCTCAGCACAACGTTGAGTATAGGTATGGGCGTTATTTAATTGAAAATAATTTTGAAGATGTAAATACTATAATAAATAAGGTCTTGTTAGCACATAGTTATGCAAAGACACATAAAGAGACTGAGATTTGCGACTACGACGAAGAGTTTAAGAAGCGAATTATGAAGATTACTGAGATAACCAATAAGCAAGAAAAAGCACTGCAGAATAAAGAGTTTAAAGTATATTTGCAGCCAAAATGCAACATGGCAGATGGGAAGAGTATTGGAGCAGAAGCTTTAGTTCGTTGGCAAGAGGGCTCTGGCAACATAATTTTTCCCAACGATTTTATTCCAACATTTGAGCACAATGGGTTTATATTACAATTGGATATGTATATGCTTGAGCAAGTATGTGCAACGCTCAAAAAATGGAGTGAAATAGGTTTAAAATGTATTCCTATTTCGGTTAATTTTTCTCGACGCCATCTCGAAGTAGAAAATTTTGTAGAAAAAATAGATGCGGTTGTAAATCACTATGGCGTAGACAAATCGCTTATTGAAATAGAGCTTACCGAAGGAATTTTCTTTGACAACGAAACTGTAATGCAAAAAGTTCTTTTAGACTTACACGAAAAGGGTTACTCTTTATCTATGGATGATTTTGGTACAGGTTACTCTTCTTTAGGACTCTTACAAAGCTTGCCAGTTGATACAATAAAAATGGATAGAAGTTTTTTTACAAATACAGCCGATACAGAAAGAGCAAACGTAATTGTTGCAAGCGTTGCACAAATGGCTCAAAAGCTTGGCATTCCAACTGTAGCTGAAGGGGTTGAAACTCTTGAGCAAGTTGATTATTTACAAAGTGTAGGTTGTAGCATTGCACAAGGCTATTATTACAGTAAACCTGTTCCGCTCGAAGAATTTGAAGAGAAATGGTTAGAAAAATAGGAATCTACATAAGATATATTTTATTTCCGAAAAAACATGCATAAGCAAAAAAAACACAGTAACCGAAGTTACTGTGTTTGCTGCCGGGAACCAGAATCGAA
>CAYJNB010000287.1:505-2670 GCA_964371205.1 uncultured Treponemataceae bacterium | reverse complement strand
TCAATGTATTTTTGTGGAATTGTTATACCAACATTCTTTGCCGCATCCAAGTCTACTAAAAAATCTGAGTCACTCGGTTCGGTCATGTAACGCACTGGAATATCTGCAGGTTTTGTACCGTTTAGTATTTGTACTACTATTTCTCCTGTTGCACGCCCTGCCTTGTAATAGTTAAATCCAGATGCCATTACACACCCTCCGTTTAATGCCCCTGTTACGTCACCAGAAAATACTGGTTTTTTTGCCGTTTCGAATACTGTAATTAACGAAGGAAGTGCAGAAAAGACAATATTGTCTGTAGTAAGATAAATGCCGTCTACACGGTCTACAATTGCTTCTGCTGCTTGCCGCACTTCAGAAGAGTTAGTTATAGATTGGGTAATAAGTTCTATGCCAATGTCTTCGCAGGCTTTCTCGACCAAACTGAGTGAATACATTGAGTTTTGTTCGGTACTGGTATAGATGTAACCCAGTTTTTCTATTTGTGCAATTTCGAGAAATAACCGTATATGCTGTTCGATGGGGAGCGCATTACTCATACCGGTAATATTACCCTCTCCGCTCTCTTTTGAGCTTAGAAGCCCTGCTCCAACCGGGTCGGTAACGGTTCCAAATACGATAGGTGTTTCTTTTAAGGTATTTGCTAAAGATACAGCTACTGCAGTTGCAATTCCCACCGCAACATCTACTTTTTTTGCTTTGAACATATTGGCAATTTGTGCAGAGGTGTTTACATCACCATTAGCATTCTGTAAGGTATACGAAACCTTAATGCCCGACTCATTAATTACGTCGATAATTCCCTGTTCAACATCATCAAGCGCATCGTGCTGTACTAACTTGGCAATACCAATTTCTACGCTTCCATCATTGTTAGATTCTTCTATCCCCATGGCAAAACTTGCAGTAATTACAGCGAGCAACATAACCGAGATAAGACACATTTTTTTTAACATATTTTCTCCTAATTTAAATGATACTATTTATAGTAACGTTTCTATAAATAGTATCATAGTGTACGGAGATTAATTTGTCAATACATTATTTTATTTTTTTTGTTCTTCTTTGTGGTAGATGTACGATAATACCGTTGGAATGACGACAACAATAGCAATAGCAATAGCTTTTATAAAGAGATTTGATTTGTCAAGTTATTTAGAGCTTGTTACTATTGAAGATATAGGAAAAAATGATTTTAGTATAAATTCTTATACAACTAGAAGATTTGTGAGAGGTTCGGGTTTTGCAAAATGGTATCCTTGTGAATAGTTTACGTTATAATCCATAAGTACATTTTGTATTTCTTCGTTTTCGACGTATTCTGCCGTTATTTCAGCATTAATTAGGCGTGCCATATAGCAAATAGATTCTAAAATCAGCCTATTTTCGTTTGATTGACTAATATTCTTAATAATGTCGCCATCAATTTTTATAATATCTGGTTTGACCGACATTACAGATGTATAGGTAGCAAAACCAACTCCAAAATCGTCAATAGCAATTTTGCAACCGAGTGCACGTGCATCATTTAAAAAGGTTACTAATTCTTTTTCGTTATTATAGTTTTCTGTTTCTACAAACTCAATAATTATCTTAGATGGGTTAGGGTGCTTTTTTACCCTGTCTAAAAACCATTTTTTAAATGAACTTGATTGGATGTCAAAAAGTGATACATTTATACAAAGCTCAGCCTCTTTGTTTTCAAAGTCGCTCATTGCCTTATCGATTAAGGCTTGACTAATAGGTAAATATAGCTTTAATTCCTTTGATGAATCAAGGAAAATATCGGGTGTATAAATTTTCCCTGTTTTATCTGCTATTCGCATGAGGGCTTCGTATTTTGTAATGTGACCGGTATTGTTATTATAAATTCCCTGATAGTAGGGGATAAGCTTATTGTTTGTTAATGCATATGGGATAAGTTCAAGTAACTCAAGTTTTTTTTCGTGTTCGTCCTGTAGTATTTCTTTTTCGTTTTTTACTATAATAAAATTTTCTTGATCATCTTTATGAAGATAGGAGGCGCTTTTTGCACGGTTTATTAAGTTATCTCCAAAAGCTATAATAAACCTCGAAGTTCCTCCAATTTTAGTCTCATTCGATCTTACTAATTTATATTGTTCATAATTTGTACTCATAAGATTTAGAAAATCTTCATCACTCAT
>CAYJNB010000287.1:0-495 GCA_964371205.1 uncultured Treponemataceae bacterium | reverse complement strand
ATCATTTGCAACTGCAATAAAACTTTTATAATTATAAATGTAAACATGCAGTATCTGGTCTATACCCATTTGTTTGTATGCTTCGTTTCCCATGTGTAAAATTTGAGAGCATATCTTAAAGTATTTTTCTTCTCCAAAAGTGGCAATGAGCATATCCGCATTTACCACCTCTGTCATACATATTTTGTTGAATTGTTTTTCTTTGAGGTCGATTTTGTATTGTTTGTAACTATAAATGTTAAATCTGTCATCTACGAGCTTTTCATCAATATTTTGTTTCGAAAGCATGTACTGCCATCCTCTTAAGATGAATTGATAGTTATGTAAAGAAAAGCAAGATGTAAATTTAGTGTATCACTAATTTATATCTATGACAAGTCGTTTTACAACGATTGCAAAAAATCCTTTATTGTGGTACAGTTAATCACTTATAGTTTACATTTAAGAGGAATTAGTATGGCATTTAATTTAGAAATGTATCCCGTAACCTATATT
>CAYJNB010000286.1:0-2673 GCA_964371205.1 uncultured Treponemataceae bacterium | reverse complement strand
AATCGGAACAACGTATACGCCATCTTCTCGGCGATAGGCATACTTGCCACCGGTAAGAATCATTAAAAATGAGGGCGGATTCATCTTGTCAGTATTTACTTTTTCTTCGAGTTTTTTTAAGTTTTTTGCGGCAGGCTCAATTTCGCTCGCACCCAGTTTTACCTCTATGCCTGCCCATCTTCCATCATGTAAGCAAATAATTGCATCCGCCTCTAGTGAGTTTGCGTCTCGGTAATGAAATACTTGCCCATCAATAGTTCCTGCATATATACGCAAATCTCTAATGCAGAGAGACTCAAATAAAAAGCCAAAATAGTTAAAATCTTCGAGAAGCCTTTCGGGGGTAAGCCGCATTACAGCTGTTGCAATTGAAGGGTCTAGAAATTGCCTCTTAGGAGCGGTGCGAATAGTCGTTTTTGAGCGTAACGCAGGGCTCCATGCAGGAAGATTTTCTACCACAAAAATTCGCTCTAGGGCTGTGATATATTGCGCTATGCTTTTTTCTGACAAGCTATCAAATGTGTTACTTCCGAAATTGTGGCATTTTTACTTCCGAAAATATAATCATTCTACTTCCGAAATTGTGGATTTAAAATAAAATAGCCCTCCAGAAAGAGGACTACTTTAAAATTATTTTCTAAAAACTCAGAGACTAAAATCTATACGAAACACCAGCAGTAAAACCAATCCACATGTTTAGACGTGTTGTATCGCTGTCATTTTTCCACAGACTCCAAGGGGCAAGAGATGAACCGAGGTTTCCATCTTTATCTTTGTATTGTGAAATGGTCATATTCCAAGTAGGCCCTGCAAAAACGTTGAGTCCTTTTACGAGTGTTTTTGCTGTTACGATCTTTACTTGTGTAAGCATATTTAAATCACTTACAAATTCAGTATCTTCGGTAACTACATACGCAAGGGCTTCGATTTGGTTAGACCAACCGTTTTCCCAATTCAACTGAGTACCAAATCCCAGACCTGGGGCGTATTCAAAACTATCGCCTAAATATCGTATTCCATTTGAAAAAATAGTATAAAAATAATCAGTTCCCAATTTAAAGCTCACCGTTGTATTAAGAGCTTCCGAGAAAGATACTTCTACTTCTCTTTTACCACCATTTTTTACAATGTTTATTAAGCCAATGGGAACACCATCTATCTCTTCTGCATAATTTATCAATCCTAGTTGTAAGCCTTTTACATTTTTTGCAATATTCAAAATAGACGCAGCTTGAAGCCCAGATGTATCTTTAGCAACATTTACAAGTCCTGCTGCTTGAAAGCCTTCAACATTGCTACCAATATTTACTAGACCTGCAGATTGTAATCCTTCAATATTGCCACTAACATTAACAAGTCCTGCAAACTGAAAAGCTGGAGTCCCTGTTCTAATAATATTTAGAAGTCCCGCAAAATGAGCAGCTCCCTGTGACTCACCCGTATAATTAAACAAGCCAGCTAATTGAACACCTCGAGTATAACCAATGTTCACATTATACAAGCCACCAAACTCAAACGCGGTGTTTGCATAGCTATGTCCACCTAATAAATTAAAAGACACTTCATTAGTGTACATGTGAGAGTCCATCCCATTAGTTCCAAGAGGTGTAATAAAACTAAATTGAAAACTACGCTCATTTTTTTGTGACTGTTCCTGCTCTTGTGCCCAAAAATTCGATAATACACAGAGTAAAACCACTATTCCAAATATTTTTTTCATTTTGTCTCCTATGAAAAAACAGACATTTTTATGTCGATTTATAAAAAATTCTGCTCATTATTGCAGTTTGAAAAATATACTGTATTTTACTGTTTACTGTCAATCGTTAACATATTTTTGAAAAATCTGCATATTTCTGCTTAAAAAGCATATCGGTAGGATAGAGCTACGGTAAAGTCATCGTGTGTTAAATCTATTGCATAGCCTTCATCATCAAATGGCTGCAGAATATTAATATCGTAGTTTACTCTTAGTCCGACAAAATGTGAGCTACCGAGCTTAAACTCTTGCCCTAGAGAAAGAGCTATATCCATTATAAACGGCGCAGCTTTATTATTCTCATACCTAGGTTCAGTTAGGGATACAACTTCTGCTTCGTAATAATCGCCAAAACCAGTTCCTAATTTAACACCTGCAGAAAGAAAGGTAAGCCCACCGGTAAGAAAGCCTGCATTAATTGCATACGGAATTTGTCCACGTAACATAATCGGAATATATAATTCTGTGCGGTTAAATTTAAATTTAATTTTTCCGGCTGCACTCACGGCATCATAGTACTCCTGCGAATATTTAAATCCTAAGCCTGTTTCGAGAGCTAGATATGGTGTAAACTCCATTAATACATCAATTCGCGGAGATAAAGAAATTTCTTCATCGTCAAAATCTAAACCAGGATCTTTGGCTTCTGCTATATCCATTTCGTCAATCGTCTTCTCATAATCACTGCCTCGTAAATTGGGAAACCCAATCCCAAAGGATGTCCCTATAGAAAAATCAACTGCAAAGGAGGCAGATACCATAACAATAAATAAAACGAGGACACTAATTTTCTTTTTCATATATTCTCCATTCTTGTTTTACTCAATATACGGCTAATTTTTAATATAGGTCAAGATTTAAAGATAAAAAAACCTGCCATTTTAGGCAGGTTTTACAAGGTAAAATCAAAATGT
>CAYJNB010000285.1:0-2684 GCA_964371205.1 uncultured Treponemataceae bacterium | reverse complement strand
CCTATTAGAGCTCCAAGATTTCTTCCCATAGCACCTAATTCATCTTTTCGGCTATTGAGCTTGTTTCGTTGAGACTCTGTAATATCAGCTAAAACTAAATCTCCGTTGCTAACCCCTTCGACGGCTTTGGTAAAAACAGACAATGGCCTTGTAATATCGAATGTTATTGAAAATCCAATAAAGATGCTAATTACAAGCAGTATTACACTTGTAATTAAAGCGACAAGGGCATTTTGTGCAGCCTCTGCTTCTATTTCTTCCTCTATAGCTTCTACAAAAGCTACTTGTGATTTTTCATATGTATCGATTAATTGAGAGTTTTGTAATCCAACAACGTCCATGTTTTGAAAATCAGTGGCGACAGTTGGTGAGTTTGCAGCAAGAGATTCTACCCACGTAAGAATAAGCGGATGCAATCTGTCGGTAAAATCAATAATTTGCACATAATTTGCATGTGCTTCTTCATTTGTTTGTAATAACCCAATCTGTTCTTCTATTGCAGTATTTTTTTCGATTATTATTGCAAAATTATCCTTATAAGATTGCAGGTTTACAACTCCTGTTTTGTTATGTTCAGCAACTGCTTGACTGTTTAGAAGTTGCATTTCTAAAAAGGTAAATTTTAGTTCTCCTATTAATTTTTCTGATTCACCAAGCAGATGTAATGTGCTTCCAAATTGTGAATTGGTTTTTTCGGTAGAAATATAACTGTAAATTGCAACTGAAACTGACATTACTGCAATAAGCAGAAAGCCGCCTAAAACTTTTGTCTTTATACGCATGTTTTCTAAAAACATATTATGCCTCCAAAAGAGTTAGATGCATCATAAGTGGGTAGGTAATTATTAAAATATACTAAAAGTCTAATTAAAAGTGAAGTAAATATAGTATTTTTTTAAAAAAATGGCTGTCTCAAAACTGAAGTTTGTGACAGCCTTCTAAAAATTTTGGAAAAATTCGTTAATTTGAAAAAAACTTATTTCTTAAAACTCCTCAAAGTCAGCATCAGAAACAGCCATAACAGGAATGCGTGTTTCGCTCATAGTACAACTGCGGGTGCTCACTAAATCATCTTCGTATTCAGTACAGCTTTGTTGCACTTGTTCTATTATTTGTTGAGGCGATGCAAGACGTTTTGGTTTTTCGGTAACAATATCTGTGCTATCAATTTTAAAGAAGGAAATTGCTTCTTGTAGGCTATATGCATGAGCAGAAAGCTCTCTTGCCATAGCGGCTAATTCTTCGGAGGCAGATGCATTTTGTTGTGTAACAGAATCCATTTGAATGATAGCCTTGTTTATTTGTTGCGCTCCAATATCTTGCTCTCGACTTGCTGCAGATATTTCGTGCACAAGCTCGGCTGTTCTTTGTATTTCAGGAATTACACAGGAAATTAATTCTCCGCTTTGTTCTGCTACCATAACACTTCTTGAAGAAAGCTCACAAATTTCTGCAGCTGCTTTTTGGCTGCGTTCTGCTAGTTTTCTTACCTCGCTTGCAACAACGGCAAAACCCTTACCAGCTTCGCCTGCACGAGCTGCTTCTATTGCAGCATTAAGTGCAAGTAAGTTTGTTTGCGTTGCAATATCTTCTATAATGTTGATTTTACATGCTATATCTTTCATTGCTATAACTGTCTCTGTAACAGCTTCTGCGCCTCGCGTACTATTTTCCACCGACTTCTGTGCAATAGAAGCGGTAGTTGTTGCATTATCTGCATTTTGTCTGATGTTAGAGGCCATTTGTTCCATGGTAGAAGAAATTTCTTCGGTAGAAGCTGCTTGTTCTGATGCTCCACTTGATACGCTTTGGCTTTCGGAAGTCATTTGTATACTCCCAGAAGAAACTTGTATACCTGTCTGTGTAACTGTTTTAGCTACATCTGTAATTGCCTGAACAAGTTCTGATAAACTTCTTGCCATATCTCCCATTTCGTCTTTGCGCTTATTGAGTTTATTGCGTTCTTCAACAGGGATATTAGATAATAGTAAATTCCCTTTGCTAACGGTTTTTAATAGTTTTATAAATGTAACTATTGCTAGTCGTACATTCCGAGAAACCAAGGCCCCAATAAACAAGCTCAAAATGACAGAAAAAGTATTGATAATTAGAATAGTAACAGCTATTTGTTCTGTTCGTGCAATTAATTGTTCATCTTTTTGTATAGCGTACGAAACTTGCGCTTCTTCATAGAGTGGCATTGTTTTATCAAAAATGGCTCCCAGAGCTAAAACTTCATTGAAAAAATCTTGTGTTTGTGGACTGTTAGTTGCTATGGCAGATATCCACTGTTCGATAGCGGGATATAATTTATCAGTAGCCTCTTGCAAAACAGCATAGTATTCTTTTGCTTCGTCTGGACCTTCAAGAGTACTCATTTGATTTAAAATACTAGCCCCTTCTTCTTTTAAGGGTTGAATTCGTGCTTTTAAGGCTTCTTCTGTTACTGTTTTTCCTCCGGTAATATCCAATAGGATTAATCTGTTTTCTAAGCGTGTGCGTTCAAAGACATGTATAATGCCCGCTGAGACATCCTTGCTGTCTTCTAGTAAGTGCATTGCATCATTAATTTGTACATTTGTGTTGTGTGTAGTAATATAACTATAAACGGCAACTCCCAACGAAATTATCGCTATAACCATAAACCCACCCATAATCTTTGTTCTAACACGTAAGTTATCCAA
>CAYJNB010000284.1:0-2715 GCA_964371205.1 uncultured Treponemataceae bacterium | reverse complement strand
GAAAAATATCAATTTTTCAACAGTTTCCCTAGATTTATTGCGATGTTTAAAATCTGAATCATGAATATTTTAAAATTTAGATTTTAAACTCGACGGTGTGTTGGGTAATTAACCGAATTATTCAGCACACCACAATAGCTTTTGGATAAATTTTTATTTTATTTGTTTTTTTATAGTTTGGTAGTATATTATTAGTATAATGTTGGAGAATCAATGACAACTTATTTTAAAAAAGTACTACTTTTTATTTGTATTAGTTTACCTATTTTGTTTACTTTTTATCACGGTAGAAACCTTATTAACTCCGAAAATCAGCGAGTAAAATATCATTTGCAATCAGAAATGGAAAAGGTACAGTTTGCTATTGAGTCTGTTGTTCAACTAACAGAAATATTAAAAGAAGTTATTGCTCTTAGTGACGGCAATCTCACAGAGCAAGAGTTCTATAGAATAGCGAAAGCTTTGATTGATAATACGGATTATACAGCAATTTCTTATCTACCTGAAGGAATTAACACCTATATTTATCCTCACGAGGTGAATAAAAATGTTATTGGACATAATGTTTTACAGGATCCTTTGACAGCAGAAGATGCTATTAAAGCTCGTAATGAGCAAAAACCGACATTAAGTGGGCCCTATCAACTTATTCAAGGAGGGCTTGGTATTTCAGTCCGTTCTCCTGTTTTTATTCCCACAAAAGAGGGGGATGGTTTTTGGGGTTATGCTGCTGTCATCCTACACTTTCCAAGCGATAGTTTAAATACATCTTTTACTCAATTAGAAAATGAGGGTTTTAAGGTATTTCTTACAGGTACATACAATTCAAATGAGTCTATTGTGTATGAATCCTCTGATTATCTCAGAAAAAGAGCACAGTACAAAGAAGTAATGTTATTTGGTAACAAATGGCGAATGGGAATATATAGGCAAGACGCACAAGTTGAAATATTCCTGCAAATTATGTTTATAGGTATTTTCTATACGTCTCTATTTACGACAGTATATATGCTAATACTAAAACGTGAGAAAAAACTTGCAAATATAAAAGAACAGTTGCAACACGACAAATTAACTGGTGCATACAATAGGAAATTTCTTGATGATTTTATTGTTAATTGTGAACAAAATAACTTAGAAACAAAAAAAATTGTTCTTTTTTTTATAGATTTGAATAAATTTAAACCTGTAAACGATACCTATGGACACGACATGGGTGACAAACTGTTAGTAAATTATGTAGAACGCCTGAGGTGGCACTTTAAAAAAGATACACCTATTATCCGAATGGGGGGCGATGAGTTTGTTGTTATAGTAACTGAGCACTATTCAGAAAGGTTAGTTATAAGCATTACCGATCGTATAAATGATTTATCAGAAAAAAAATTCATCATAGATGACGTCACAATTCAAATCTCTGCAAGTGTTGGTTATGCGGCCTACCCAAATGATGGAGAAGATCTAGAAACCCTTTTACATAAAGCCGATATGATGATGTACGAGGTTAAACAACTGAGAAAAGAGAGTGAGCAGCGGAACCTGCGATAGATAATTTCTACAATTAGGCGTATTTAGCATGAATGTCTCTCTCAAACTTGCATTTATTCGATATTTTTTCCTTGCATTTTTTATACATATATAATACCATATCGAAGTAATATAAGGAAAAAAAAATGAATTCGTACGGGTCAAAAATTGTAGTTGTATTTGCAAAAGCATATAAGTCATATATAATGGGGAAGGTTTCTTCTAACTTCAAAACACTAGCAGGTCTTTCTGGAAGCGAATTTGGAGCACTCGAGTATTTATATCACAAGAATGCAACAGCAAGTGCTCAAGAACTTTCAGAGAAAATTCTCTTAACTACTTCAACAACGACATATACTTTGGATAAACTAGTAAAAAGAGGGTTAATCCAAAAAAAAGAAAATCAATATGATAAAAGATTTTTGGAAGTTTCTTTGACTAAGGATGGTCAGAAACTTATGAATAAAATTTTTCCTCAGCATCAAGAATATTTGAATAATATAAACCCTTTATCTGACGAAGAATCTGAGCAACTAATTTCTCTGTTAAAGAAACTTGGAAAGACAAATTAATATATCAGCATTACACTTATATATATTCAAAAAAATCTATGAAATGTAAAAAAAAAAGTTGACATTTTTTGAATTCAGCTTTATCATTACCAAATAAGACGAAATCAATTTTATATCGAACTAATTTCAATATATTTCTACAACTCGATATATTAATCAATTTGCATTTTTATTGGAGAAAATATGGTATCAGGAAAAGATGTATGGGCAAATGAATATGTTGAAAATATGACATTTGTAGATACTCCTTCAAAAACCATTTATACATATCCTGAGCTTACTAGTGTTCAGAGTTTATATATGATATTAGAACGTGCTGCATGTATAAAACCTAATGCTATTTGTGTAGTGGATAATAACAGAGAGTATTCATTTAAAGAAGTCTATTCTTTTGTTGATACTTTTTCTAAGGTTTTAGTACAAGATTTTGCTGTAGAACGCCAGCAAAACGTTTCTATTGTATTATCAAACTGTATTGAATTCTATATTGCTCTTTTTGCTTTATCCAAAATAGGCGCTGTTGCTGTATGTATTCCTTCAAAGTATACACAGGAAGGAATGTGCTCTCTAATTTCAAAATATAAATCTTATATATTTATTTTTGAACAAAAATTAA
>CAYJNB010000283.1:0-2717 GCA_964371205.1 uncultured Treponemataceae bacterium | reverse complement strand
TTCTTTGTAACTGCAGGTACTCCAACAACTGCTATTGTTGAACTTTCAACAACAAACGACATTGTAGTAGTTCCAGTAAGTGGCTCACAAGCTGCTTCACTTGTAGAAAAATATCCATTCTACACTACATACACAATTCCAGCTAATACATACAAGGGTATGACTTCTGCTGTTGAGACATTGGCTGTTAAAGCAACTTTAATTGTTAATGCTGACTTAGATGAAGAATTAGTATACAACATGACAAAAGCTCTTTTAGAAGAAAAAGAGGCTATTGAACAAGCTCATGCAAAAGGAAAAGAACTATCTGTAGAATCTGCAGTGCAAGGTGCTTCTGTACCTTTCCACCCAGGAGCAGAACGTTACTTTAGAGAAATTGGAGCTATTAAATAATTCGTGATTTTTAATAAGCTAAAAATTTTGAAATTATTTTTGCTTGCTACACTTTTTGTAGCAAGCTTAGTTTCTTGCCAACAATCGGCTACGCTTGAGCTAGTCGATGGCAAAGAAGGCATCCTGTATACCTCATACGAGGTTCCGCTTAAAAGCGGTTTTTCAGTATCTTTTAGACACTCTGTAAATAAGAGTGATGTTGAAGAAGGCTACCTCATTCGAGGTAAAGATATTTATTTAGACTGGTGTCGCTATAGTTCGTTCGGGGCAGGTGTTGCAACCGAAGTAGAAAAAGGGCAGACACTTTCAACTTTAGAAAATGGAGATATGCTTATCCAAGGATTTGATAGACATATTCCCTTTTTAAGTTATCACATTTCTACAATCTACGATCATTATTTGCATATTAACGGCCAAGTTATAAACTTAACAGATCTAGGCTTAAAACATAAACAAATTGTATTTAGAATAAAATAGAATTACGTTATTTTATCAAAGGAAATATATATGAGTACAAAAGAATTATCACAAGAAGAAAAGCAAAAATTACTTGCTGAATTTGATCCAGAGGCAAATACTCGACATTTTAAGGGAATAAAAAAATCAATATTACGCTGGCTTTTAGTTGGTTTCTCTCTTTTTGCATTGTGGCTCAATACCATTTCATTATTACCAGAACAAATACGCCGAGCATCCTTTATTGGTATAGCTATTTTTTTAGCATACATGATGTTTCCCATTAAAAAATCACATGCAAACCGCGATTATGTTCCGTGGTACGATATTTTATTTGCAATTCTCGGTGCTGGCTCTTTTGCCTACATGGTTATTAACTTTAGAGAGCTTGTTGGAAGAGCGGCGATGTATAACCAAATTGATGTAATTGTTGGCGTTATTGGCATACTTGCTTTAATGGAAGTGTGTCGTCGCGTGGTTGGGCTGCCTATTTTGGTTGTAGTAACCTGTTTTTTACTGTATGCATATTTTGGAAATCTAGTTCCAGGCAGTTTTGGTCATCGTGGCTTTAAAATACCGCGTATTGTTGGACACCTCTTTTATAATACCGAAGGCGTTATTGGTACTCCTCTTGGAGTTGCATCAACCTTTATTGTTTTGTTTATTATCTTTGGTGCATTCTTGGAAAAAACTGGTGTTGGTAAATTCTTTATTGATGTTGCAAACTCAATCGCAGGTAAGTCCACCGGAGGTCCTGCAAAGGTTGCAGTTATTGCCAGTGCCTTACAAGGTATGATTTCTGGAAGCTCTGTTGCAAACACCGTAGGTTCAGGAAGTTTTACTATTCCAATGATGAAAAAAACCGGTTATAAGCCCGAATTCTCTGCTGCAGTAGAAGCGGTAGCCTCTACCGGTGGACAAATTATGCCTCCAATTATGGGTGCTGCTGCCTTTCTTATGGCAGAAATGATAGGCGTACCCTATTCAAATATTGTTATAGCTGCAATCTTACCAGCACTTCTATACTTTACCGGTGTTTGGCTTATGATTCACTTTGAAGCAAAAAAACTCGGACTTAAAGGGCTGCCTGCAGCTGAGGTTCCAAATTTCTTTAAGCTCATGCTCAGTGATGGCTACTTACTACTACCGCTCGTAATATTGGTAGGTTTTTTAATGACAGGTAGTACTCCTTCTCGCTCAGCTGTTTTTGCAATAGGAACTGCGATTCTGGTAAGTCTTTTTAAAAAAGAGCATCGTATTAGTGTTAAAGGCTTTTTTGAAGCTCTCGAAAATGGCGCTCGAAATACCATTGGTATAGCACTTGCTTGTTCTGTTGCAGGAATGATTGTTGGTGTTGTAACATTGACCGGAGTCGGATTAAAATTAGCCACAAACTTACTTGGAATGAGTGGCGGTATCCCGCTCATAGCACTTTTCTTTACCATGATTGCAAGTATTGTGTTAGGTATGGGCGTTCCAACCACTGCAAACTATGTTATTATGGCAACCATTACAGCTCCAATTGTAATTAAACTTGGTGTACCGGCTCTTGCTGCACACATGTTTGTATTTTATTTTGGTATTGTAGCAGACATTACACCTCCTGTAGCTCTAGCAGCATATGCTGGTTCTGCCATTGCAAAATCAGATCCATTTAAGACGGGGCTTACCGCAACTCGCCTCGCAATTACTGCTTTTTTAATTCCGTATATTTTTGCATTGAATCCTTCTCTTTTATTGATTGATACAAGCATATTACAAGTTTGCCTTATTGTTTTTACTTCTTTTATGGGTATGATTGGCATTGCCTCTGCAATGGAAGGCTACATGCTTGTTCGTATGGCTGCTTGGGAACGCTGCATAGCATT
>CAYJNB010000282.1:0-2728 GCA_964371205.1 uncultured Treponemataceae bacterium | reverse complement strand
TTTAGCTTTTCCTTGCCTCCAACACGATTCGAACGTGCGACCTGCGGATTCGAAGGGGTCTTAAACTCAAATAGTACTAATCTATGTGATTCTTTGATACTTAATATATTTGTATAGTATCACTATATGGGAAAATAATCAACATCTTTATTTTATGTATCATTACCTTGTATTTGTTTATATAAATTCTTCATACACTTTTCATACAGTGTAGAGAATTTCTACATTGAAAATAGAATCAAAAGTTTTTAGAGAAATAGGTTTTGCAGACGAACTGGGAAGCAGTATGCGAAACACCTACAAATATACAAAGCTCTATTCAGGTGAAGATCCAATCTTCGATGAAAATGACATATTCAAAACGACCCTTCCATTAACAAAGGTAGTGCCAACGCAAGTAGATGTCGCTCAAGACGACACAGCCCTTGCAGAACTTATACTAACTATGATAACACAAAACAATAAAGTAAGCCGTGAAGAAATGGCCACCACTGCATCGGTAAGCAAAAAAACCATCGAACGCAACTAAAAAAAATGCCAAACATAGCATACATCGGAAGTGGCTACAGCGGGCACTGGGAAAGACATTCGAAATATGTAGAACCTTTATTTTGAACACAAAAACGACTAATTGAGAAGATTGAAGCTGTCAAGGGTTTGCGAAGCAAACAAAGCTTGCCCTTGACGGGTGAAAGATTCGAGATAGAATGGGAGGTGAGGAAATAAGAATAGGTCGGATATCCGTTAAGTACTCTCTTTGTACATTATTACGGCAAGACTATCTGTTCTATCTACTATTTCGCTCTCAGTCCAAACAGGCATATCATTATTGCAGTATGCAGAAATAAAATTCTTTACTGAATTATACTGTGAAGTCTTATAAAAAGGAAGTTTATCTGCTAAACATTTATCTCCACTTTCAGTATTTATTTCTGAACCTAGTGGTAATAGATTTCCTATGCATCCAACTAAATCATTGTTTGTTGATTGAGCTAAAATATGTTCAATTGTAAATGAGGTTATCTTCATTTCATTACTGCCAGACATATAGGACTCTATTTTTTTTAAGATATATTGAACCAACTTTTTTTTAGTAGATTTTTTTTCTGTGTAATATATTTTGCTAAAACTTTTCTTAAACTCATCAATGGAAGGTAATGTTTTTTCTAAAACATTTTTTAAATCTAATATACAAGATTTTGCCTCATTAGTATTTTTTGCGCAATGTAACTCTCTTGCATAACTAGAATATCTTCGTTCTAACCCAGATGGCCTTTTTGAACAAACTGCATTAAAGACAAAATGATAGTATTGTAAAAATTTAAGAATCATTAAATAGTCTTTATGTTTTATTATTTTTTTTTCTTTTATTTCAAACAAGGCTAATAAGAACGTTCTCACCTGTGTTATACCAAAAACACTTAATGCCTCCAATGATTCAAAAACGGGAGCATCTTCTGGTTGCGACCAATCTGATTGTTTGGGTTTTGATATTTTTACATAGTTTTCAGATGCTTTTTCTAAATCATTCAAAAATAATGTATAAGTATCTTCTTTCTTTTGAATAATGTTATCAAATTCTGAGACTAATTTTTTTGTAGTTGTAAAGGAATACTTGGAAAGCCAATAATGTCGAAAAAAAGTTGTTATATCATCAATTTCTGCTTCAGTTATATTTGCACGAATATTCTTCCATTTCTCATATGCTAAATCAACAGGCTGTGTTTGATCGAGCACTGAAAAAATTGAGTTTTTTATTATGTCTACTGGAGACAAACTCTTACCTTTTGCATTTAATACTTCAAAAATTGCATATCCATCCTCAAAAGATTTTACTGTCACATAAATTACTTTACATGCAAGAATTTGATCACGAAATAATTTTAACATATCAATATAAGTTATTTCAACATCTGAAAATCTTGCCAATAAATCCTTTGTAAAGTTCTTTTCTAAAAATCGATGCTTGAAATAATTATAAGCAGCTAAAATCCTTTTTTCTTCTTGTGTCTGTGGAACTTGTGTAAAATCGATTTTTTCTTGTTGAATTCTAAATTGAAAGAATGGTTTTGGTGTTTCTGAAATAATTTTTGTATATTTTTCTCCGTCTTCATCGATTCCCACAATATAATTATGAAGAAGTGCTCCTAACTTTTCTTCATTATGATCTTTCAATATTTGGCTTAATACAGAAAAAATTATTGTAAATGTCATTAATCTTTGTTGACCATCTACAACTTGGCGATCAATATTGTGAGTGTCATCATCATCCCCAACAAGAACTAGTGTCCCAATAAAATATTCGCTTGCTTGTAACTTTCCTCCATTTTCCTGAATATTATCAAGCAAATCTTCCCAAAGCTCAGAAAATTCTTCTTCCTCCCAAGAATACTCCCTTTGAAATCTCGGAATAATGTACTTTCGTTTTAGATCCAAAGTATCTCTAATTGTTCTAGGTTGTGCTGCAAATTCCATATTTCCTCCTATTTCCTAAACACAAATAAATATTCATGTGCTAGTAACAAAAAATTATTTTTGACACTTAGATCTTCCCAGTCACTTGTTGAACGGCAATTATGTTGTTCCTTAAAAATTATTTCCTTTAACTTAAAACCTTGGTTTTCAAAAACTTTCATTACTTGAAAACCAAGAGGTTGAACAAAACCTTTATGTCGTGTGTCTCCTATAAGTATAGCACAGAATTTGTCTTTTTTGAGTACTCTATAGC
>CAYJNB010000281.1:0-2746 GCA_964371205.1 uncultured Treponemataceae bacterium | reverse complement strand
TTCACTTTCATTAAATATTCTGAATAAATTTTCTTTTTTGTATGGGTCACTTATTATTTTAATTTTACTCATATTTCCTCCTGTTTGTTGTAGATGTGAATTTAACTAATTGCATAACACTAACCGCTTACTAGTAGGTTCTCTTTTTACATTCCATCACTGATAGTATCGGTTTTGTAATAGGATGGAAGTTTTTTGCAGGCTTACTGTTTTATTTCTTTATATTTAACCGCTTATAATATTTATATTTACCTTTAGATTATTCCCCTTTTTAGGTTTTCAGCAATAGTAGTCTCTCCCATTTGATTTAACTCATTAAGAATAATTTTCAAATTCTTCTTATTTTCTTCACTTATAAGATCTGTATATAGACATTTGCCTAACAGCTTTATCGCATTCTGGTTTAAGCTTTTTTATTGTTTCAAAAGTTTCACTCAATTCTTCTTCCAAAGTTAGCAATTCATTTTCAGCATCTATTATGCTTGATACAATTGTTGATGAAAAGCTAATATTTTCATCACTTACATTAAAGTCAATCAAAAAAAATTTCATTCTGCTCCATATTACCTCCAATACTTTATAATACTTTAATTTTTACTCACTTCAACATCTGTCATTTATGTTTCCATAAACGGTGTTTTTTACAGTTTTTTATGAAAATTATTAAATGTATTTTACTAGTCAATACTATATAATATCTAATCTTTTTAATATTTCATGGCTAATTGCATCTTCCATATCATTTTTTAACATTCTGATATTCTTGTAAAGGCCTTTTTTTATATTAGTAATGAAAAACTCGAGTATTTTGTTTTCATCAATTAAATCTAAGTCTTCAGTCTCTAGTTGTTGTGTAAGATTTTCATATATTTTAGTCGCAATTATCGAACAATCCTCAATGCTAATATCATTAAATTTAATAACCTTAGAGAACCTTGAGTAAATAGGTGTTCCTAAATGTTTTTCAGCATCTTTTTCATTAGTATAGTTACTTGTACAAATTATTATGGCTTTTTCCATACTAACTGCATAATTAGTATCAACAAAAACACCTTCATCAAACATTTGATAAAAAGGATTATATAGAGAAGGATGTACTTTATCAAATTCATCAAATAAAATAACATTAGACTTCCTACGTATCAATTCTCTCGCCAAACTATCTTCACCATGTTCCGAACCAAAAATAAATTTATATGCTTCATTGGTTTGTTGCATGGAAAATTGAATTCGAACTATTTCATCGCCTAAACATTTGCTAATAAATTTAGCAGTTTCTGTTTTCCCGACACCAGAGCCTCCTAAGAAAAGTATTGATACTGGTTTTTTCCTCTTATCATTTTTTAATAAATATAAAGAAGATGCTATTTGTTTCATCACATTTTTTTGCCCAATTACTTTACTTTCATAATTATCTACCATTTCCTTAATCATTTCAGTAGTCATTGGCATATAATCAGGTTTGATTTCTTCTAATATATTGTAGTATATTCTTTTAACATCTTTATATATTTTGAGTGGTGGGTTATTCATAAATAAATTTGCAACACTTAATTTTTCATTTAGAAGTATATTATTAGAAAACCCTAATAGTGCCCATTCTCTAATAGCACCATAATCATCTGTATTTATAACTAAATTATCAATTTCCAAAGGGGGCTTATCTTTTGCTTCTATGTTTTCTATTGTAACTTCAGTTTTACTTATATGCGATACTATGTCAGATAATGTATGTTTTGACTCGATAGTTTCAACTTCTTCATCAAATTTATTATCAGCACCCCATATTATTTTGACCCTTTCCATGTTACTCCTCTATTCCAGCTAAAACAACATCATATACTTTTAATTCTGTAGATTGATTCATTTCATTAGACAATCCACTATAATCAGCCCTTGAAACATTAACTGTTCCAAACTCAAATTCCGTTTGAATATCTAGTCCAGATTTTTCACTCATTCCGACATAAATAGCATAATAAGTCAATTGCATTTTAGGTAAATCTGACATTGTGTAATTATTCCTAAAAGCAGAAATATTAAACCTAAGGATAATTTCTTCATTATCATAGTTTGCAATAAACTCATAATAGCCTCTACCACTATCTATTGCGTTCCCTATCTTCTTAATGTCAATAGTTAAGTTTGTGTCATCACCACCCGTTATTGGAACATTGCCATTTAACATAGACATAAACGGTGCTGCTAGCATAAAAAATGTAAATGAATTTGGCTCTGGAGTTACCTTCAACTGCGGAAATATTTTTATCCCTTTGCATCTTTTATTTTCTTCTTTCCTCTTTTTGTCATTTTTAAATAACTCTAAAAAATCAGCTAATAAAGTATTTTCCAATATATTTTTAACAACCTTATCTTTTGTGTATGATACTCCCCCAGCAAACTTTCCAGTAGCGTTAACACTTACACCAGTCAAAAATTCTAACAATTTAGGTATTCCTGCTTTATCATTTTTAATATTTGTATCTATCTCACCACTTGCCTCGCCTCTCATATTAATATTTGACAAAAACTCAGTAGTTTTTTTGATTTCTCCACCTGCTATTATTTGCATAAAATCAGCCACAAAGCTTTCATCAAAATATATTATTTTTATAAAACCCACAGACTCCACCTTTCTCTAAATTTCTTTGCATATACCAAAAGAAAACTAAATATGTACTAACAAGTTTAACCTACTCAACCCCCAGCGCTTTAAACACTGCTTCTTGTGGGGAGTTATAGAATA
>CAYJNB010000280.1:0-2748 GCA_964371205.1 uncultured Treponemataceae bacterium | reverse complement strand
ATTAGCGAGGGATTTTTCCCAACGCTCTTATTTGCTCTTCAAGTATTTGCCTTTCTGTAACTATGTCGGTCTTGCTCATAGATGAAGGGTAAATTTCATATTTTGCTTTATATTCGTTTGGTGTTACTTTTTTCATAATTACGTTTGCTCCTCCAGAAAATACAGCATCTTTTTCGGTTTTATTTAAAACTCCAAGGGCAGTGGTAGCAGGCAGGTTGCACTCTGGCAGTAAAATACGGGTTAGGGCTACAGCTCTGCGTGTAAGCTCTGTGCTTCCGCTGGCACATCCTCCAAGAAGCGTTTTTGGGTGAGGTATAAATGGCCCAATTCCTGCCATGTCGCATTGTAGTTCTTTTAATAATAATATATCGTTAGCTATAGTTTCTATTGTTTGGGTGGGGAGGCCTACCATAAAACCACTTCCAGTTTCAAACCCAAGTGACTTTATGTCTCGTAAGCAACGTATTCTATTTTCAAATGTTGAATGTGGATGTAACTTATTGTACAAAACCTCATCAGAAGTTTCGTGTTTTAGTAAAAAACGGTCAGCTCCACAATTACGTAAGTGCGCATAGTCTTCTCTGCTCATTTCTCCACAACCGAGTGTAACATGCATTTCTAATTTTTTTATTTCTTTAACAATGGAACCTAAAATTTTTGCTGTAAAATGAGGATCTTCTCCAGACTGCAATACAACTGTTAAATAGCCTGCATTGCGTGCTTCTGCAACTGTTTGTATTATTTCTTGAGGACTCATTCGGTAACGATCAACAAATGTATTATTACAGTTAAGGCCGCAATATGCGCAAGCACACCAACAATAATTTGAAAACTCGACGATACAGCGTATATCAATAATGTTACCCTTTGTTTGATTACAAATTGTATCTGCCCGATTATATATCTGAGAAAAATCATCTAAAGAAAGTGCGTCAACTAAGTCCTGTTTTGTAAGAGTGCTATCTGTTATACTTGGAGCGTGCATTACTTCTGTCATATTGCATCCTTTGCTGGTGGCAACTTTGAATACACTGTTTTAATACTTACCCCTGGTATCATACCAAGTTTACCTGAGAGAGAGCTAATTATGTCTTGGGGAGCATCTACAACAACACTTATTATGGCTACTTCTTTTGTTCGATACGGAATTCCCATCCGACCAACTATGTAAGTATTGTATTCGTGCAATACTGCATTGAGCTTTTGTGTGGAACTTTCTTCGTCTACAATTATACCCATTAGGGCAATGCGTGTTTCTGTCATACATACCTCTGTAACAAAAGAATCTGGTGTTCTTGTGCCTTAGAATCTGTTTTTTGTGTACCTTACACCGTGGGAAATACCCGAAGTGCGAGGGCTTATATTTAATATACTAAGTACAGCGGTATTTGTCAAATACATATTGTCAGAAGTCTCAAATCGGAGTATATTATAGTTACTTATTATGAAACTTAATGACAAGTTTATTTGCTATGAGGAAAATAATTGATTCAATACAATTTAGCAGCAGAAGTGGCTTCTTTTATAGTAATTCTCATTTTAGTTCTCAATGTTTTTCTTGAAAAAGAACTCGATTCAAGACGTAATAGGTTTTTCAAAGGTATTGTATTCGCAATGCTTTTTATTGTTTTTTCTACTCTTACTTCAACGTATTTTTCTATGCATATCGATACGTATCCTCTATTTCTAGCTCAGCTTACAATGTCGTTATATTTTATGGTTTTACCTCTTGCGTTGGTCATGGGATTGTATTATACCATGTCATTAAAGAGAGGTAGAAATGTTAAGGAATCTATTCCTTTTTCCAAGCTGCTTCTTTTACTGCCGTATTGTGTATATATTATAGCTATATTATTGAATGGAACCTTTTATACTATATTTAGTATTTCGAAAGAACTTGGCTACGAAAGAGGCTCCTTATATTTAATCCCATATCCTATTGCCTTATTTTATGTTGTTTCAATCTTTATTGCAGCTTTTAGAAATAGAAAAGAAACAAGTAGGGGAATAGGTTTTGTAATTTGTCTAAATGTTCTTATTATGGCTGGAATTTCTTTTTCTCAGTTAATTTTTTCAAATATAATCTTATCTGGTTTAGCAAATGTTGCAGGTGTGCTAGTTGTATATTTATATGTTCAAAATGTTACTAGATCAACAGATAGATTAACTGGGTTGTATAACAGAGATATGCTTACCTATAATCTTAACAAACGAGTTAAACATTTTACTAGAAATTCTATATTGCATTTTGGTTATGAAAAATCATTTTCTTTACTTGTTTTTAGCTTGAGGAACATAAAAGGTATTAATGAGCGTTTTGGCTTATCGGGTGGAGATGAAGTTTTAGAAAGTGTTGCAAAGTATTTACGCAAAACATTTAATCCGTATAGTGTATACCGTTATAGTGGTGATGAATTTGCTATTTTAATCGACAGCTCTGTAGAGCAATCTCAAAGTATAGAAACTATAATTCATACTGCAGCTTCTCGGTTTGAATCTCCATTTATTGGTGAAGAAAACAAAAACGAGATGTATATTAATATTGTGTATGCACGAGTTGACTATCCCGATTTTGGTCAAGATATTCGCTCTCTTATTTCGGCATTAGATTATTCAGTTTCATTATTAAAGCATAGAAAACTGAATACAAATTATATGCATGATATTACAATCTGCAAAAAAATGAGCCGTCGTAATACCATAATAGATTTAATGAAATATGCAGTAGATAATGATGGGTTCGAAATT
>CAYJNB010000279.1:0-2750 GCA_964371205.1 uncultured Treponemataceae bacterium | reverse complement strand
TGCAGATTTTATTATATCTATAATATGCTCTTCAAATACTTCTTTATTTAAAGAAAGTTGCCAAGCATCTTCAGGTGTTTCTATTGCAAAGGTTAAACCACTTTTTCTTACAGAAGAAATTTTTTCAAGAAGCGGCAGTGTAAAACTATTTACCTTTATTGAAGGAAGCTGAAAAGATACATTTAAACCCTCGTATCGCTTATTAAGTATATCTAACACGGTTTCTATCCCATCATAATCATTTGAAGACAATGAAGTAAGACTTATTTCATGAAAGCCGCCTTCGAATATTAGGCTATCACATTCAGCTATTATGTGGGTTATAGGTTTAATGCGCTGAGGCCGATAAAATATTCCTGCATGGCAAAAACGGCAACCATTTGGACAGCCTCTCATTATTTCTACAACTCCATGTCCTTGAACAATTCGTGTAGTTGGTATAGGGAGCCAATTCTTGTTTGATTTTTCTTTTCCGAAATCTGCGTATACTGCCTTAACAGCTTTTTTTCCAGGAATCCAAACAGACGGATGAGCTGTTATACAATCTATAATATCTTTCCGCCTTGCCCCACTACATTTTAAATCTTTTGCTTTGCTCATCAGGTTATACAGTTCATTTTCTGCCTCTCCGATAAAAACAGCATCAAAAAAATCAGAAAAAGGTGCAGGATTGGTTACCCCACACCCTCCTGCAATCACTATCGGATGTTCTTCTGTCCTTTCTGCATTTGTAAGAGGAATTTTTCCACAGTCTAATATCGAAAAAACACCGCTTATTCCAAGTTCATAGCCAATTGAAAAGCCAATTACATCTGCTTGATGTAAGGGAATACCTGTTTCGAGCGTATAAAGTGGAACATTCTTTGCTTTAAGTAAGTTTTCAAAGTCTGCTTCTGGAGTAAAAACTCTTTCACAACGAATTCGATCTACTGCATTTAACCCATTATAAATAATTTTTATAGCCTGATTACTCATGCCAATTTCGTATACATCTGGAAAAGCTATTACAAAAGTAAAATCAGCATCGTGTTTAACTATTTGACCAAATTCACCACCAAGATAACGAGCTGGATTTTCTACTGACTGAAGATCAGTACCTAATTCTTCTAGGGGATTAATATTTTTTGTCATAACTTCCTTATTTCAGTTTATAATTAAAAATCTAGGCGTCTAATATGAATGCTTTCCAGTATACCAATACTTATCATAGCTGTCCATACAGAAGAGCCTCCATAAGAGACCAGCAATAAAGGTAGTCCAATAACAGGCATTATTCCCATTACCATGCCAACATTAATGAGAAAATAAAAGAAAAACATAAAGACAATGCCCATAGCTAGATAATAGCCAAAGCGATTTGAGGTTGCCTTCATAATACTAAGACCACGCAAAAGTATGAGTAAATAAAGAGAAAATATAATCATTCCTCCAAAAAAGCCCCATTCTTCTGATAAAATACTAAAAATAAAATCTGTACTTTGTTCTGGTAAAAAGCGATAATGACTTTGCGTTCCATTTAAAAAACCTTTGCCAAAGAAACTGCCAGAACCAATAGCAACTTTTGACTGAATAATATTCCAACCTGCACCTAGTCTATCTACGTTTGGATCTAGGAAAACTATTAATCGCATTACTTGATATTCTTGCAATACTCTTTCTACAACAATTGAAGCAGTTAATGAAACAGTCACTATCGAAAAAAAGTATGATAGCCAATAAAAATACTTGCGTCCTAAAAAGTTAAGACCAATAAGCGAAATTATAGTTACAGCAGATAAGCAAGTGATTAATATCATACGTACCTGCAAATTTGTTAAAACTCGTAAAATTAATATTTGATCTTTATAAATTACTCTTTCCCAAATAGGCAGAATAACAAAGAGCAAGGTAAGAATACCAGTAAAAAACAGCATTCCTATGTATCGTAGAGGAATGTCTGCAACAAAACAAAGTACAAGAAAAATAGGAATATAAACAATTGCTGTCCCCAAGTCCGGTTGACTTAAAATGAGCAAAACTGGAACAGCCATAATAAGAGTGGCAACTAAAAAGCGTTTTAATTGCGTTGTCCGCTCTGATGCCTGCAAATACCATGCTAGAAAGATAATAAAGGCAACAACCCCTAACTGTGATGGTTGTATACCAAAATTACCAATGCCGAGCCAACTGCGAGCACCATTTACGTAGCGTCCAAAAAAACGAGTGTATAGAAGCATAATAATGAGTGCAGCATAGATATAGCCAGATAACTGTAAAAGTCGCCTGTAATCGATGATAGACATGGCTATTAAGAGTAATAAACTAGTACTTGCAAAGAGAATTTGACGTAGATACTCATTTGACACTAAAATACCCTCAGAATTGATTCCTGATGAATAAATAAAGAGTATTCCAATTGTAAGTAAGATAAGAGTTGCAAAAAACAGAACAAAATCAAATAGAGAAACTTGTTTTAAATTCATTATTCTTGTCTTCCTACAGGTCGATCTAAGTACCTAAACCCTAGCGCATCTAGAGCTTCGTCATATGTTTGATTAGCAAAGACGCCCTGATATATTATACTTGTTGCGTATGGCGCCCACCACTCCCAATCATTTACTGCTTCAACTAAAACTAAGACAACTATCTGATCTTCAGGTGGTGCATCATACGAGCCAAAAGAAGCAAACCAAGAGTGCCAGCTGTCTTTATATTGGTTTACCTCACCAGTACCAGTTTTTCCTGCAACTTGAACAACCTTGTTACTTTTT
>CAYJNB010000278.1:0-2755 GCA_964371205.1 uncultured Treponemataceae bacterium | reverse complement strand
TTCATTCAATCATACAAACACACTTTGCCCCTAAAACGACTACTGGCTTACAGCCTATTGAGGTAGTTGAACTTTTTTATGAGTCTTACGATACACTAGATACCGAGAAAATGGATGACTGCCTTTTAAAGGGTGTTGGAAAAACATATCTAGATTTTGCAACAAATGTATATGTTACATCTAAAATGCGCAAAGCATACGAAAAAACATATAACATTGCTAGTCCCGAAGAATGGGTTGAGCTTTCTGAGGAACAAAGAAACAAAACTGATGTGTTTGGTGTACATAACTTACGTATTACGCAACAAAGAACAATTGAAAACTCAGAAGACAAAAAAATAATTGTTGTTTCGTATTATTACTTTATGACACTAGAACAGACATACATTTTTGAAAGAGAGGAGATTCTAACACTTACTTTCGATACAGTTTGGAAAGTAAGCCAGTTAGAAACGATAAAAGACAATAGGATAGATACTGCAACTTATTTTGCAGGTGTATAAGTCGGAACCCCAAATCGATGTATAGGCCAAAATCTCAAAAGTGTTGTCCCCAAGATGTTTTTACATTTTAAAGATTGTGGTTCTATATTTGAGTAATACTGAACTGCATATGCATCGTACTGCGTAAGAGGAATAAGTTTTGAATCGTAAGAATGACGCAAATCTAGCGAATTAAAACGATTATCGCCCATTACAAAGTACTCGCCTGCTTCCAAGTACTGCGGGTACCCATCTTTTGTTTGTTGAGGGAAAACAGGCATATTTCTTCTGTCAGTAAGAATAACATACTCGTTTAATTTTTGTGCTAAAGTAAAATACTCTATTAACTGATTATCATTTGTGGGAGAAACTGTGCTCGACGAAACTATTAGTTCTGCATTTCTAACTACTAATCTACCGATTGTAAGTTTTATCAATAAATTAAGCCGGTACATAGAATCTGCATAAAAATCAAGAGTTAATGGAATATCTGTAGACCAATCTGTCATAAACGAGGTAAACCATTGAGAGCCTCCATTCAATGATAAGAGACTCTTTGTTAGATTTGTGCTTCCGGCAAAAAGTGAGTATGCCCACATTTCTCGTGGAGTAAAAAAGAGTTCTTTTTCTTTTTCTGTTAGTGGTGTTTCTGATCTAATTTGTGCCTTAATACGAGAAAACCGTTGTGCCAAATCGGTGGCTTCATCTATAACATCCGAAAAATCTAGCTGTTTACGTAGTGTTTCAACTTCAACCATCATATCAAAGTCATTTTGAGAAAGAGGTATATCTTGAATGCTAGTTAATAAGTCTTGTGGCAATGTATTAAGGTTCCAATGGGCCCATAAGGCATCGTCGGTAACAACAGTAAAGGAGTTGGAGGCTGCTGTTCGAGCGTATAAAATACCATCTACCATAACTAATTGCTCACCTGGCTCACCAACTACTCGTTTTACTAAGGGATCGGCCTTTAGATTTCCATTTTCGTCTACGTTTGTATTCACTAATGTAAAAGTAAGCATGTAAACAAGCTGAGACACAAAGGTCTTTATTTGATCTGAGCGCTCATCGTTATAATGCGGGTTTTGAAAAATAACAATATCGCCACGCTCAAAATTTTTAATTTGAGGTAAAGAAACTTCGGAAAGTGGAAATTCGGGGCCAGAGGTTGTTTTAAGGGAGATTACCCTATCTCCTACCAAGAATTCGGGCACCATAGACTCTGTTGGAAGAGCATACAGTTGTAGTACAAAAATATTTATTAGGGCTACCGTAAATGCTGCTTGAACAAACGCATCAACCCAATCTAGCACTTCGAAAAACACCTTTTGAAAAAAAGATCTATTTGGTTTTGATAAGCTCTCATAATCAGAAAACAAGGTTGGATGACTTTTAGAAAAACGCTTTGGATTTAAAAGATACAATACATACAATGAATCGATTGAAGAAATTGTCCAAAGAACTACGCATATAACATCATATGCATATGATGTTGCATTTAAGCCTGCTCGCCTAATAATAAAGGCTGCAAGAAGAACAAACGGAAAATATTGTAATAACTTTCTTAAAAGAGAAAAGGTACGAACATCTGATTTTTTTATTAACGCATAGGCACAATATACCAAGGCTGCAGTATATAGTGCACAAAGTGGAAAGGCAATAAGAGAAAAGTCTAGAGCAAAACTGCTATGTAATAAAGCAAATAAAAAAGATAATCCAATAGTCGAAAGTAAAGTTAATGTAAGTCGGTCAAATTTCATAAAAACAGTATAAACAAAAATAAAAAAATATGCTATAGTTACATATGGACAATAGTGAATTTGATTTTTTTCCCGCTGCATGTAATGAGCAAACAATATGCTCTGCTACATTTTCAGAATTAGCTAAAAAAGCATTTGAACGTCTTTCGTTTACTTTCTCGCAAGAGCATCTTGAGTCACTTATAGAAATAGCGCTTTGTAAAACGTCAAGTAAAAATGATAAGGCTGTTGCGGCAAACTTATTAAAAAATGCAGCTATTGCATCAAAAGGCGTTTTTGCGTTGTGTCAAGATACTGGTATAGCTACAGTTTTTGGATGGAAAGATGGCCAGTTAGAAGCTTGTAACGAAGAGCTTGCCTTAAACAAGGGGATTGAAGAAGTGTACAAGACTAGAAACTTGCGCTTTTCCACCGTATGTGCTTCAGATTTTTTTTCTGAGTACGATCCCAAAAATAACCTACCTGCCCAAATTATGCTTTTTCAAAACTCGGACGAGGCTCGGCGTACACAGT
>CAYJNB010000277.1:0-2778 GCA_964371205.1 uncultured Treponemataceae bacterium | reverse complement strand
ATAGGCTTAATACTAATTTCACCGGAACATAGTTGCCTTGTTTCGCCTGTATCAAGTTCTACGATTAAGTTTCCCTCTGAATCAATATCTCGTGCAATAGCAGTGTATGTTTCTTGTGGAGAAATAACGTCAATTGATTTTCCAAGCACACAAGATTTTTGCTTGTATTCGTTCATAAAAGTTTCTTTTTCTTGGGTAATTATTTCAAAAAACTGAGAAACAATATGAGCACATAATTTGCTCCTATTAATCAAAAAGGATTTATCGGAGGTTTCTGTATTGAGTAAAAGAGAAGAAGCTTTTGTTATTAATTCTTCAGGAAAATTTTCTGTAGAGATATTTACCCCTATGCCAACAATAATAAATTGAGGCTGCGCATTTGAAGCAGTAAAAATACCCTCTGTTAGGATGCCACAAACTTTTTTTTCGTTGCAGTAAATATCATTCACCCATTTTATACCAGAAGGAATACCGTGCTCTTCTAAGGTTCGTGCAACTGCTACGGCTGCCGCGGCAGTGTACAAAGCAGGATTAAAATTCGACAATTCTTTGGATTCCGTCTTGCTAGAGGCATTTTTTTGTGGCTCAAGAAGCAAACTAAAATACAAACCTGTTTGGGCAGGGGAATAAAAGCTGCGACCGAGCCTTCCACGACCTGCCGTTTGCTGGTTTGCAACAACTACAGCGCCGTGTTGAGCTTTTCCTTCTTTGGCAACAGTCTTAAGAAAGGTATTTGTGGAGTCTATTTTTTCAAGTATAATAAAATCACTTATTGAGCTTTTGACCCCTTCTGTTAAGCTAGAAAAAAACAGTTCTGTATTAAGGTCAGAAAGGACACTTTTATTAATCTGCCCAGACAATAGTTCCCTCTCTACGAGGTTTTTCTACAGCAGGACTTGTTGCATATCCAAGAGCAGCACAGCCATACACATAGTGGCTTTGGGGCACTCCTAGCTCAGTTAAAATAGATAAAACTTTTGCGTCCTTTCTGCTTTCTGGGTAGCATAATTGGTTTATCCAGCAAGAGTCTATACCAAGCGATGTTGCTGCTAAAAACATATTTTGTAGGGCGCAGGCACAGTCTGGATTTGCTAAAGAGCTTTCTTTATCATGCGAAGCTAAAATAAGTACCGGTGCTCCGTAGTAGCACACGTAGTCAGCCGGGCGTCCAAGGGCTTCTCGTATAGCAATATTAAGTTTTTCGAGCGTTTCCTTTTTTTGAATAACAGTGAACTGCCAGCCCTGTGTATTCATCCCGCTTGGTGCATAGGTAGCAGCTTTTAAAATAGTTTCTAAATCAGCTTTTGAGGGTGCTTTATCGGTAAAAGAACGAGAGCTTCTTCTTTTTAAGATATTTTCCATAACTGCATTCATAATGTTCTCCTTAAGTTTTGATTGTATATTTTATAAGGTAAGAATAAAATCTTAATCTACAAAGCAAGAAAAGCCTTTTTGCTTAATGCCTTCGACCCACGATTTTGCTGCTTTTCGGGCTTGCTCTAAGTCGTGTTCTTTGTAATTTCCGCATTCAACAGGATCTAGTCCGGGAACGGGAACATCTTCCGGCCAAACAGCTACTTTTTCAAGCACTGTTAAAAGCGGCTTTACCACTTCTTCTTCGGTTGTATCTTCAAATAAAACAAGATAAAAGCCGGTTCTACAGCCCATGGGCGAAAAATCTATAACAGTGCTAATTTCGTCACGAATGTACTCTGCAACTAAATGCTCAAGAGTATGCATAGCTGCAATCGGTAAAAAGTCTACATTTGGTTGTGTAAACCGAATATCAAACTTAGTAACTACATCACCTTTTGCACCAGTTTTTTGAGATGCCATGCGCAAATACGGTGCTGTTACCTTTGTGTGATCAAGATTAAAACTTTCTACATTATGCTTTTTCATAAAAACTCCTTATTATCTAAAATAAACTAATGGTACTATAAACAAACTGGGAACTAAGCTCAGCTGCTTTTTGTTCATTAAAAACTTCTGTTGTATCATTTGCCATATCAGAAATGCAGCGAACAATTAAAAATGGAATATCATTTAGGGCACAAACTTGTGCTATAGCGGCACCTTCCATCTCTACACAATGGGGGGCACAATTTTTAATAATATATGCTTTTTTTTCTTCTGAATCAATAAACTGGTCTCCAGTAGCAACGCGCCCTTCATGCAAAGAAACAGAAAAATTGTTTTGTGCAAAGGCTTTTTTTGCTGTTTCGCGCATTTGTTTATCTGCAACAAATACTGAATTTTCCATGCGTGGAATAACCGTTACACCGTAGCCAAAGCCGGTTGCATCCATATCGTGATGAACGGCATCAGTTGAAACAACAAAATCAAATAAGTGTAAATCGTTGTGAGCTCCCCCTGCTATACCGCTATTAATTACGTGTGTTACACCAAATTCACTAATTAAAATTTGAGCACAAAGAGCTGCATTTACCTTTCCAACCCCACAACGGACTAATACTACTTCACAATTGCCAATGGTTCCTGAGTAAAAAGTGTTGCTTGCTCGTATTTCTGTTTGTAAATCAACTAATTTTTCTTTAAAAAAAGAGATTTCCTCATCCATTGCGCCAATTAAACCAATTTTTTTCATATACTTTTCCTTATTTTCTGCAAAAAAAAGCTATTTTACAGTGTAAAACGTAAAAAATGTTAAAAAACCGTAAGAAATGTTAGGTTTTTCTGTTGACATTTTTTTTAATCTTTGTTATATTCTAAGAGTAAGCAGCAAACTTATTAAAAGGGTCGCGTTTTCCTCCTCCT
>CAYJNB010000276.1:0-2783 GCA_964371205.1 uncultured Treponemataceae bacterium | reverse complement strand
TTTGTAACAGCGAATAAATCTACCATTATTGGGTACTTGGTTAAAAACTCTGCCCATTGCTCATATTGCGTTAGTTCCATTTTGTCGGTAGCGCTCGCAACGGTGAGTTCTTCGGTTACTTGTCTGAGCGTTTCGGTTAGTTGCTCCTCGTAAGCGGTATATGCATTTTTTGCAACATTATATAGGAGCAAGTCGGGTAGTTCATTTGTAATTACTTGCACAAACGAAATGTCTAAGTCTGCAAAGGTAGCTTTTGCATCAATAGAATCAAGCAGCTGTTCTGTAGCGAGGAGCTCGTAATTTGTTTCGCTATCTGCGAGCAATGCATTGGTAATTGTTTTTGCAAGAATGTGCGTTTGCTCAGAAACATAGTTTTCGAGCTCTTCTTGATTGGTTATGTTCAATTTTTCAACTAAAGAAGGGAGAGATTCTGTTTTAATAGTAAGTTTTAAATCTATTGATACATCGTAGCTAAAATCAGGACTTGCTGCAAGTAGCGCCCCGTATACATCGCCAGAAGCCAGTTGTCCGGTAACCGATTCGGTTACAGAAATTGGTGTGTTAGAAAAAAGCCTTATTTCGCTATTGGTGGGAATAAGGCGTTGCCATTGCCAGCGGAAAACACCGTTTTCTATGGGACGAGAATCAACTCCATTGGTGCGAGAAATCATGACACCGGTCATTCCTGCAGGAACAGAAAACTGAATCCACCCAAAGTAAAAAACAACTCCGCCACAAGTGAGCAAAAATATCAATAAAAAAGTAAATTTTTTCATATAACACCTACAGTAATAATTTATTATATTGTATACTCAAGATAGTACATAAGTCTAGTAGTAATGAAAAAAAGAAAGTTTTTATATTTTTTAACACAACGAACCGTTCTCATTGCCTTTTTGGTTGAAATTATTTTTTTTATAATCTACACCATTGGTAATTTTAACAACTTTTCTGATCAAACTCAGTTTGCACTTTTACAAACACTAATTCCTATAACTATATTTACCTTCTTTTTTTGTGTTTGTTCGGTGGTTGAGTCTATCGTCTTCTTTGTTTGGAAGAGAGATAAGCATTATCTCTATTTTATACCAACTTCAGTTTTAATAGCCGTTGTTTCCGTTTTCTTCTTTTTCTTATCTAATGCTGTTCGTTTTTTCTCAAGCTTCTAACTTGTTTTTTATTTAATACTGTGCTATAGTACATTTTTATATTTTAGGAGACAAATTTTACTATATGAACAAAGTTAAAGAAAGATATGTAGATGATATTCTTAATAACAATAAGGTTAATAAAAAAAATAGAGGTAAGATTTTACAGCTTGCAGGATGCGTAGCAGCTCTTCTTGTTCTTATTTCCATCGGTATTTATTCTATAAATAATAATGAGCGAGTAGAGAAGATGAACGATACTTTTTTAGTTGAACTTGCAACAGGTATGGCAGATAAAATTTCTGCTATGATGCTTGATGCATCTTCTTTACTTCAAACAAGTGCAGCTGCGATAGCAGACCATGGCACAAATACCGAAGAATTGCTGTTCGTGCTTAAAAATATTAGCGCTGTATCGACTTTTGATGAATTGTTTATTTCTATAAAAGGAGATACTCCTATAAATGCAAGTAAGGAACCCTTATTATCTGATTCATCCTTACCCTTAGGAAAAATCAATGCAGGACAGGTGTATGTTTCCAGTCCACAAGTTCAAACGGATACAGGTCGCAGTTTTTTTGTTATAGGAACATCTCTCTCATATGAAAATGAATATATTGGAGATTTATTCGGTTTGTATTATTTGGATAACTATGCCTCGGTACTTGACCTAAAGAGTTTTGGTGGAGCTGCATTTTTTCATTTATGTCAAGTTGATGGAACCCCATTAGTACTGAGTGGTAATAATGATAACTTATTTACTGATGGAGATATGTACTCATTTATTGGCTCTCTTAATATTCAAAACGGTTTTACCCCAGAATCAATTCAGCAAAATATGGAAAAAGGGGAAACAACTCTTTTAAAGTATCATATAAATAGAGATGAACGTTCTGCTGTTATGGTACGAGTGCCTCAAACAGATTGGTGTGTAGTTAGTATAGTTCTCGATGAAGTAACAGTGCAAATGGCTAGAAGAATCAATCAGAGCACAATGATTTTTGCAGTAGCAATGATATGTATCTTTGCAGTTTACTTTGTATTTGTTTTTAACCTAAATAAAAAAAATGAGGCAAGACTAAGAAAAGCGCTTATTTCTAGCCATAGACTAGCAAAGAGACTAAAAACTACTGTAGAAACAGATTCCCTAACTCAAGTATATAGCCGATCAACTGCTACCGAAAAAATAGCAAACATAATCGAGAGAACAGATACAGAGCATCAGACGCATGTTTTAATGATTGCAGATGTGGATAATTTTAAGCTCATTAACGATACCTACGGACATCAAATTGGAGATACTTACTTAAAAGAATTTGTGCATGCTGTAAATGGTTGTTTACGTGCAGACGATATTTTTGGTAGGTTAGGTGGAGATGAGTTTATTATCCTCTTACACAACATTGAAACAAAAGAAATTGCAAAAAAAATAGTTGTTAGAATTCTCGAGCAAGTTAATAAAATAAGAATTAAAGATGTTTCGCTTGATCAAGTCGGAATTAGTGTTGGAATGGTTATGATTCCACGTTTTGGAAAAGATTACGAGACATTGAACAACATGGCCGACAAGGCCCTCTACGCTGCAAAAAATGCTGGTAAAAGTACCTTTGTGTTTTACAGCGATGTTGCAAAATA
>CAYJNB010000275.1:0-2795 GCA_964371205.1 uncultured Treponemataceae bacterium | reverse complement strand
ACTTCAATTATGTTTTGGGTAGCACTCATACACTAACCCGCTTTTTAAAGAGAATAAATAAGAAGAAGGGAGAGCCCATAAGAGCGGTAATAATGCCAACTGGAATTTCTGCCGGAGAAAGAACAGTACGACTTATAATGTCGGCAAGCAAGAGTAAGATACTTCCTAAAATCATACTAAATCCAAGAAGCCTTGCATGTGATGGCCCAATTAAAATTCGTGCAATATGTGGCGCAATTAGTCCAATAAAGCCAATAGTTCCAACTGTGCAAACTGCTGCAGCTGTAGCAAGTGAGGCTGTAGCAACAATGATCATACGCCATTTTGAAACACTTAAACCAAGACTACTCGCACTTAGCTCTCCACCAGAAAGCACATCGAGAGGGCGGCTACACACAAAAAAAAGAAGAAAAGAAACCATAGCTAAAGGCAATACAAAAAGCGCTTCTTGCCACCCCTTGCCGTTAAAGCTTCCGAGTGTCCACAAATAAATACGATGTAATTCTTGTGTGTTAACCAAAATTAGAAGCGACGTAAGAGCTGAAAAAAATGAGCTCATTGCTGTTCCTGCTAAGAGTAAGCCTATTCCACCAGAAAGAGATTTTGCCTTTCCGGCAACAGAATACACAATGAGCACTGCAATCAAAGCCCCAAAAAAGGCGAACAAGGCGCGCGCTTCGTAGGCGGCAGTAAAAGAGGCAAGCACAGCACCAAGTGTGGCGCCTGGCGAAACTCCCATAATACCACTTTCTGCAAGACCGTTTCTAAACAATCCCTGAAACAAGGCGCCGCTTCCGGCAAGTAAGGCACCAATAAGAGCTGCGAGTAAGGCGCGCGGTAAGCGGATTTGAAACAACAATACATCTGCAAATACATCTCTTTGAGCAGAAAAAATTGTTGAAAGAGGAATAAATTCAGAGCCAAACAAAAGAGCGGCACCAAGGCAAATAAGTAAAACTGGTATGCTCAGTGCAATTAATCCCGCTTTCTTTTGCATAACCTACATACTTTCTAAGAATGGCACTAAAATTAAGTTCATAGCATTTTTGAGCACAGTGAGTACCGCACAAGTAAGCACTAAGCGTGCTGCAACAAGTTCCTCTGTACCCGCATTTAAAATGGGGCATTCGTGGTAGAACGAGCTAAATTGCTTAGAAACTTCATATAAGTACATAGCAATTTCAGAAGGATTCAAATTCTCGGCCGACTTTTGCACAATTGACGGAAAATTCCCCAAGGTTTTAATGAGTTCCCATTCTGTTTCGTGACTCAATAAGTCGGCATTGATATTTTCGAGTTTACAGTCGTCAAGTTTTACACCGCTATCTTCTGCCTTGCGTAAGATTGAGCTAATGCGCGCTCCCATGTATTGAAGATATGGACCGGTATTTCCGTTAAATGCAAGAGACTCTTTTGGGTTAAAGAGCATATCCTTTGTAGGACTCACTTGCAAGAGATAGTAATGCAAGGCTCCGAGCGCAATCTTTTCTGCTGTCTCTGCCGTATTACCCACAGCCCCTTCTCTACCCTTAGCTGTTATCTCTTCCATTGCACCATCGCGCAAGTTATTGATTAAGTCGTCGGCATCTACTACGGTGCCTTCGCGGCTTTTCATCTTACCTTCGGGGAGGTTTACCATACCATACGATAGGTGAGAAAGTTTATCCGCCCAACTATAGCCAAGTTTTTTAAGCACATAAAAAAGCACCTTAAAGTGATAGTTTTGCTCATTACCTACAACATAAATAAGTTCGTTAAAATCCCAGTCGTTATGGCGGTCAATTGCCGTTCCTACGTCTTGGGTCATATAAAGCGCTGTTCCGTCTTTGCGTAAGAGCACCTTTTTGTCTAGACCAATTTCTTCTAAGTCTATCCACACAGAGCCGTCTTCTTCTTTGTAAAAAACACCGTCTGCAAGCCCCTGTAATATTTCTTCCTTACCCTTTAGGTAGGTTTCGCTTTCGTAATAAAATTTATCGAACGAAATACCTGTTCTCTCGTATGTTTGAGTAATACCGGAAATAGCCCAATCATTCATTTTTTGCCACAATTCGCGTACTTCAGTATTTTCTTTTTCCCACTCAACCAAGAGGTTTTGTGCCTCTTTTTCGGCAAGCTCTTCGTTTTGTTTGCGGTACTGCTCAAATTCAACATAACAATCGCCCACAAAACGATCGCTTTTTATTCCTAATGATTCAGGGGTATCTCCCTGGTGATTTTTTGTATAGGCAAGCATCGATTTACAAATATGCACACCACGATTATTAATAATATTTACTTTGTAGACATCAGCACCAGCAGCCTTAAGACAACGAGAAACGCTCTCTCCCAATGCATCGTTTCGTAAGTGCCCCAAGTGAAGTGGCTTATTTGTGTTTGGACTTGAAAACTCGACCATAACGCGACGTCCATCAAAAGGCTTTTTGCCTTCTTTATCAAAAGAACCGTACTCACTACCCTCGTCTTCAATTTTTTTAAGAATAACAGAGGCGGTACTCCCCTTTGGAAGGCGCACATTCACATACGGGCCAACAGCAAAAAACTCGCCGAGCTCGCTCACATCCTCTTGATTTATCTGTGTAGCAACAGCTTGGGCAATTGCCGGAGGTGCCATTCGAAGCACTTTTGCAAACGGAAACATCGGAAAACCCACATCGCCCATTTCTGGCTTTGGAGGCGTTTCAATGCTTATAGTATCTACTGCAATAGCAGCAGTTTCAATCGAATTCTTTGTAATAATTTCGTTAATTGCGCCACAAATAGCAGCTGCACATAGTTTTTTATTATCTGACATA
>CAYJNB010000274.1:0-2798 GCA_964371205.1 uncultured Treponemataceae bacterium | reverse complement strand
TGCACTTGTTGTAATTGTTGCGTTCTTAGTTCAAAGCATGATTGGACAATTATAATTTTTTTTTCAAAGCGTATAAAAAGGAGTTTAGAAAAACCTAAGCTCCTTTTTTACTTTATCAATTTTATTATTATTCTTTCAATTCCCAGCTAAAAGGCTCAAAACTATCTTCTTCTTTTTTAGATCTCCAGCTATCTTTTTTTAACTTATAAATAATTAATGGAATTAAAACCCCTGCCACATTACCAATTATAAGTATTATAATCCAGTTTAGAGGACTTCCAACCGATATTTGAGTCGGTGGTATAAAACCAAAGAAAAAAGCAGTAACGCAAGCTAAAAGTCCAACTCCTCCAATTAAAATCATTCCAAAACGACCGCCCGGTACTTTAAAATCTCTAGTAACACTAGGTTGACTTATTCTAAGTTTAATAAATGATAAAAAAAGTAAAATATACATAATCAAGTAAAGTGTTACACACAATGCACTTAAAATCTGATATGCAGATTGCACAGAGGGTAAAAGTACAAACATAATGGCAAGAATTGTAACAATACCTGCTTGTATAAGCAAAATATTTACTTGTACACCTTTATTATTAAGCTTTTGTAAAACTGGGGGCAAATAGCCTGCTTTTCCAACTGCAAGTAACCCTTTTGATGGACCAGCAATCCATGTAGAAACTTGTCCAAAGACTCCAAATGCTAAGAAAAGCGCAATAATACTGGATAGATACTCAACATTGAATATCTTAAACACGTCATAATAGGCTACAAGCAAACTTTGTGTAAGGCTAATCTGGTTATGTGGAATAATAACGCCAATAGCTAAAGTTCCCATAACAAAAATAAACACTGTTATAATTGATGCGAGGAAAATTGCTTTAGGATAATTTTTTTTTGGATTTTGAATATCATGAACATGAACCGATGACATTTCCATACCGGCGTAGAATAAAAAAATACTTACAGCAAGAGAAAGATTTCCAAACTCTGTTATATTGGGAAGTAAATCTTTTGCATTAAAACTAATTTGAGATGTATTTCCAGTCAGTAAGTAAATACATCCTAGAGCAATAATAGTTACACCTGGAATAAGCGTACCAATTATTGCTCCCCACTTACTTATAGCTCCTGAAAATTTAACACCAAAAAAATTTATTATTGTTGCAGCCCAATATACAAGTAAAACAATAGTTAGTGTATAATATTTATTTTCAGCTAAACTTGCAGCAAAGCTCTGATTTGGATCTATAAATGCAAGGGAAACAGCTGCAAATGTTAATGCAGTTGGAAACCAAATTGTATTTTGTAGCCATTGCAAAAAGATTGCTAAAAAACCCCAAAAGGGTCCAAAAGATTCCCCTACCCAGCGGAACACACCACCCTTTTGTTGCCATCCTGTTCCCATTTCTGCTGAAATTAAGGATACAGGAATTAAAAAACAAATAGCTGCGAACACATAATAAAATACTGATGATAACCCATATACTGCTTCAGATGGTAGCCCTCGAAGGCTTACAATAGCAGCTACATTTATCATAGCCAATGTAAATACACCAAGTGTCTTTTTTTCATTTTTTTCGCTCATAATCTCTCCTATACATTTTAAGTATGCTTAAATCCGCCAGATTCTTTTTCTGTTAATGGTGTACTTACAGGATGTTTCTCAAAGTATTCAATACTTCGATAGATATCATCTAAGAGTAAGCTTGCCATATCGCGGCTTAGGTTTTGTTTTACTAAAACTCGCTGGACAACAATATCTGTAATATTACTTGGCAAAGAATAGGCAGGAACAAGCCATCCTCTAGATTGAAGTCTATCTGCAAGATCATATAATGAAAAGGGAGCAGTCATCCCTTCGTTTAGTTTCCAAACGACACCAGGAATACCGCCTATTCCATTGTAAATTATGTCAAAATAAGTAATTCTCTGTAACTGTTTTGCAAGCCACTGTCCGGTTTCATACGATGCTGTTTGTATTTTTCTATATCCATCCATTCCTAGACGAATTAAGTTATAATACTGTGCAATAACTTGTCCTCCTGGCCTTGAAAAATTGAGGGCAAATGTTGGCATATTACCACCAAGATAGTTAACATTAAATATTAGCTCAACAGGAAGACAACTTGCATTTCGCCATATAATCCACCCCACTCCTACAGGAGCTAAACCAAATTTATGCCCAGAGGCATTTATTGATTTAACTCGTGATACTCTAAAATCCCATGGTGTGTCGCGCTGATCATCTAAAAAGGGTGCTAAAAATGCACCACTTGCTCCATCAACATGAATTGGAATATCTATAGCTTTTTCTTGTTGTAATGTATCAAGAGCATTCGAAATTTCTTGTACACTCTCATAGTGCAGTGTCATCGTTAAACCATAGGTTACAACAATACAAATAGTATTTTCATCAGCATACTGTGCAATATCAGAGCCTTCTAAAGTATACTTATTCTTTTCTAGGGGAACTTCTCTAAGCTCTACATCCCAGTATTGAGCAAACTTATGCCAACATACCTGCACAGCACCACATACAATGTTAGGCTTATCAAAGGTTTTATTTTGAGCCTTTTTCATATTACGCCAGTTTCTAAGCATTGCAAGGCCCCCGAGCATTGCGGCTTCTGATGAACCAGTTGTTGATGTCCCAAGCGTTGTATCAGCTTGAGGGCTGTTCCATAAATTTGCAAGCATATGAACGCATCTTTCTTCCAGAGCAGCAGTTTGCGGATACTCACTTTTATCAATCATGTTTTTTACAATGCATTCATCCATAAGGCGATGAACTTCAT
>CAYJNB010000273.1:0-2800 GCA_964371205.1 uncultured Treponemataceae bacterium | reverse complement strand
AACTAGACATTTAACAAGAAATGTAGCCGAACAGCGAGATTTACGATAACCGTAAATCTCGTTTTTTATTGGTACCGATACAGCAAGAGCAATTTTACATATTTTTCGTCAAAAAAAGAAGTATTTTCTATAAAACTATCAATTTTTAATAAGTCGAATACTATTAATATAATAAGAACCGAATCATTTATTACCTATCAAACCTGATAAACTCCCAAATAAAAAGTGGTGGTGACTATATTAAAATCCCAAAGACAATTTCTATTTCTGTATTGAATTTTGAACTAATCAATGATAGTATTAATTATAAGCATGTATTTTATTTACATGATAAAGTACAGGGCGTTGATTTTACGGATTTAATTGAAGTAGTAACGCTAGAGCTACCTAAATTACCAAAAACGGATTCTGCAGATTCTGCGCTACCTTGGCTAGAGTTTATTAGAGCAGAAGGCAAGGAGGAAACTTTGACTATTGTAGAAAAATATCCACACTTAAAAGAAGCATATAATAAGCTTCAAGAGATGAGTATTAGTAGAGATGATATCTTTGAATATAACCTTCGACTTCGCGCTTATTACGATGAAGTATCTGCTCTTAACGAAAAGGAACGCATTTTAACTGAACTCGAACAACATAAATCTGAACTCGAACAACATAAATCTGAACTCGAACAACATAAATCTGAATTGAGACAAAAAACTAATGAATTAAAAGAATCTAAATTTGAAACAGCAAAAAAGGCTTTAGAAGCAAATATTGATATTCAAACTATAGCAAAAATTACTGGATTAACTGAGAGTGAGATTGAAAATCTTATTGAATAGTCAATTAGCTCAAATTTTAGAGACTTTTGTTGCTGTTACTTTGCGCTGAGGTTTCTTTTATTTTAAGTTTTTATTATAGGCTCAAACTTATTAGCGAACTTTAAGAATTACACCAAGAACTGCGATAGTTACTAACATTTGTAATATTAAAAACTTAATAAGTACTTGCGATACAGACCAGTTTTCGTTTTTACCAAAGTGATCGTGCAACGGAAATCTAATGTTAGAAAAAATCTTTATTTTAAAGAAGCGTAATAAGAACACTTTTAAAAGTCCAGTTCCACCATTTATGAGCATAACTGAAGAAGTTGCAAATAAGAAGAAAGGGTTTCCTGTTACCATTACTGCAACACCTATAAAAAAGCCTACAGCTCTACTCCCAGCATCTCCCATAAGTACCTTACTTGGATTTGCATTGTGCCATAGATAGCCCATAAGAACACCTGCAAAACAGAATGTAATAACCGCCCAAGAAGCTCCATCTACAAGGTGAGGAACAAGTAAATATGATGCAATCTGTGTATTTCCTAAAATAAAGTAAAATACACTACCCATTGTTATAAGAGCTAATAAAGAGAGTATACTTGAAAGACCATCTACTCCATCCGTACAGTTTGTAGTATTAATTGAAGTCCACAAGAAAACTGTAGAAATACCAATATAAATTAAGGGATGAATATTAATAGGATTTGCAATAAAAGGCAGCCAAAACTGTACTCCATTACCTGAACCATCTCCCGCACCCATGTAAAACAGAGCAACAGAAGCAAAAATTGATAGCGCTAAATCTAAGGCTGCTTTGCGGTACTCACTCCAACTTGTGGTACTCTTGTCATCGAGGTACCCAGTTAACATAGTAAACCAAACTAACACAATGGTTATAATCTGTAACATGTCGAGAGGAACAAAGAGAAAAGCTAAAAAAACAAAAATTGTTATAAAAACAGATCCTGCTCCCGTTGGTTTTCCTTTTGCAGCTTCAGCATTATGCAAGAATTCTCTTCCCCTATCACTTGGAAGGTAACGATATGTTTTTGGAAGAATAAGTGAGGTCACCAAAAAACCTGTATATAATGCAAGGCTTATTAAAACCGTAAACGATTGTAATAAGCGAGCTGGACCAAAGAATTCTGTTAAGTATGAAGCTAAGTAATAAAGCAAAGCCTACCTCTCTTAATGTTTAAAGTGTCTGATTCCCGTAAAAATCATTGCAATACCAAGCTTATCGCATGCATCAATTGATTCTTGATCTCGCATCGATCCACCTGGTTGGATTATAGCCTTAATTCCATATTCAGCAGCTTTTTCTACACAATCAGAAAATGGAAAGAATGCATCGCTTACTAATACTTCGGCATTATTTGAACCTTCTGTTACAAGCTTTGCACGTTCTAAGGCTTGCTCAGTTGCCCAAATACGGTTTGTCTGTCCAGCACCAATACCGATTGCAGCTTTATTTTTTACTACAATTATTGCATTAGACTTTGCAAAAGTTGCAACAGTCATACCAAATGCCATTTCTTTTTTTTGCTCTTCGGTTGGTTGAGCCTTTGTTACAACCTTCCATTCATCAAAAAGAACAGCGTCACGACTTTGCAAAAGTGCACCGCCGTCTACACTCATAAACTCAAATTCGTCTGTTGCAGGAACATCCGCTTGAATAAGTCGAACGTTTTTCTTTTGCGCAAAAACCTCTAAGGCCCCTTGCTCAAAAGATGGAGCTACCACTACTTCTAAGAATGTTTTTATCATTTCTTCGGCGGTGGCGGTATCAACAGCAACGTTTGTGCCCACAATACCTCCAAAAATGGAAACAGGGTCACAAGCGTGTGTGTTTGTGTATGATTCAAGAAGCGAAGAAGCAACAGCAGCCCCGCACGGTGTATTATGCTTGAGTGCAACAGTAAATACTTCGTCTTTTGCGCCGGCAGTTTTTACATTTTTTTCGTAAGCACAAACGGCTTTCCATGCAA
>CAYJNB010000272.1:0-2809 GCA_964371205.1 uncultured Treponemataceae bacterium | reverse complement strand
GTGCAGCTTATTTCTCAGCACCCAGAAACGAGTGTTAACCCAAAATGGACGGTAAAAAAAATATTACTAGAAAACGATAATTTTGATTTTAGCATTTTACAAAACCTTGATATTCCCTTACACTATTTAGATAGGTATCCTTTTGAACTTTCAGGAGGGGAGCTACAACGTATTTGTATTGCACGTGCAATAAGTGATAAGACAAAGTTTTTAATAGCAGATGAAATTACTACCATGCTCGATGCAATAACACAAGCAAAAATATGGCAGTTTTTATTAACCGAGGTAAAAAAACGTGGCATTGGTCTTTTAGTAATAACTCACAATAAATACTTAGCTGAGAGAGTTTGTACAAAAATTATTGATTTGCAAAAGGAGGTCGAAAACTCATAATGAAAGAGCTTATTGATAGAATGACCGATTTAGTAAAAAAAGATATAGCTATAGCCTTTTCGGGCGGAGTTGATAGTAGCTTGTTATTAAAAATTGCATGTGATATTGCAAAAAAACAAAACACAAAAGTGTATGCTGTTACTTTTAATACAAAACTTCACCCAATGTGCGACTTAGAAAATGCGCAAGCTATAGCAAAAGAAGTAGGGGCAGTGCACCATATTATTGATGTAAATGAATTCGATAGTGTCGACATAAAAAACAATCCTGTAGACAGATGTTATCGCTGTAAGCATTATCTTTTTTCCCAATTAAAAGGATTTGCTAAACAAAAGAATATACAAACCATTATTGATGGTACAAACTTTGATGACTTAAGCGCGTATCGTCCTGGTATTCAAGCACTCAAAGAACTTGGTATATGTAGTCCACTTGCAGACTTACGCATTACAAAGCCTACAGTGCGAGAATGGGCAAAAGAGCTAGGGCTTTCTGTTTCAATACGGCCTTCTGCCCCCTGTCTTGCAACGCGACTACCATATAATACCAAAATTGATTTCTCAGTTCTTGAACAAATCGATAGGGGGGAAGAATTTTTAAAGTCTCTTGGCTTTGCAGTAGCTAGAATTCGCCTACATGGAGATATTGCTAGAATAGAAATACAACCTGATTTTTTTGCATTATTTTTAGAAAAAAAAGAACAGATAATGAGAGAATTACAAAACTTAGGCTTTGTCTATATTACGCTAGACCTAGAGGGCTTTCGAAGTGGAAGCATGGATATTTATATAAAAAAAGAGCACTTGTGCAAGGAGGCATAATGAATGAATCGGCACAAATGGTGCCTTTACATTCATTTAGGAGTTTGCGTTGCAGACTCAATATTTAACTACCGTTTTTACTTTGCATAAAAACGGCATGAAAAAAGTCAATTCATAAAACTGAGGTTTTATTCTTGATTTTTTATAGGAGAAATAATGGACGTTAGAGACTTATTAGAGCAAGTAAAATCGGGTCAAATAGACATTTTACAAGCGGAAGAACGCCTCAAAAAATTGCCATACGAAGACTTGGGATTTGCAAAATTAGATCATCATCGAAAACTTCGTAGTGGTTTTGGCGAGGTCGTTTTTTGTAGTGGAAAATCAATAGACCACTTAATTTCGATTTACCATAGTTTTGCAGAAAAAAATATAGATGTATTAGGAACTCGTGCAAGTGCAGAACAATACGTAGCGGTAAAAAAAGAGATTCCGTCAGTTACCTACGACGAAATGTCTCGTATTCTCAAAATAAGTACAAAGCAAGTCGATAAAACAGGCCTTATTGCTGTGTGTACCGGTGGAACCTCTGATATTCCTGTAGCCGAAGAGGCCGCTCAAACAGCTGAATTTTTTGGAAGTAATGTGCTCCGAGTTTACGATGTAGGAGTTGCTGGAATACATAGATTACTTTCAAAAGTAGACGATATACGTGCGGCAAACTGTGTAGTAGCTGTTGCAGGCATGGAAGGAGCGCTTGGTGGCGTTATAGCAGGCTTAGTCGATAAACCGGTAATCGCAGTACCAACCTCAATTGGCTATGGTGCAAATTTTGGCGGCCTTTCGGCGCTCTTAACTATGCTCAATTCTTGTGCAGAAGGTCTCTCGGTAGTAAATATCGATAATGGCTTTGGGGCAGGATATTTAGCAACCCAAATAAATAGATTAGCGAGGTAAACAATGAAAAATATGCTTTATTTAGAATGCTTTAGTGGTATAAGTGGCGATATGAGCGTATCTGCTCTCTTGGACTTAGGCGCAGATCAAGACGTGCTCTTAGCTGCACTCAAAAGCCTGAACGTTTCTGGCTACGAAATAAGTATCTCTCGCATGAAAAAATGTGGTATCGATGCTTGCCACTTTGATGTAATCTTGGATAGCGAAAAGGATCACCACCAGCATGAGCATCATGGGCACGATCATCAACACGAACATGGTCATCATCATGAGCATGAGCATCAACACGAACATGGTCATCATCATGAGCACAATCACGCACACGAGCATGAGCATCATTCTCACCATAACCACTCTCACCACCATGCAAACGACCACCATGAACATGGCCATCACCATGCACACGAGCATCGAAACCTTCCCTCTATAATTAAAATAATTGATAATAGCGCTATAACGGATAACGCAAAACGTCTTGCAAAGAAAATTTTTGACTATGTTGCAGATGCAGAATCAAAAGCGCACGGAATTGCAAAGGAAGAGGTGCATTTTCATGAGGTAGGGGCAGTAGATTCTATTGTAGACATTGTTGCCGCAGCTGTCTGTATTGACAATTTACAAATAAAAGATGTTTATGTTTCAACAATTTACGAGGGGCAGGGGTATGTTAAATGCCAGCATGGTGTAATGCCAGTTCC
>CAYJNB010000271.1:0-2815 GCA_964371205.1 uncultured Treponemataceae bacterium | reverse complement strand
TGGACAAGGATCAACATGATTTAATCGACAAGAAGCTTGAGAGAGTAAAATATGCTGATGACTTAATCGTAGATTTAGCTCTTAAAGTAAAAGAGGATAAAAAATATATTGTTGATGTAAATGTAAATTTCCGCTGGGGAGCAGTTGCCCATATTTCTGAAGAAAATTTTGAGTTTGCCGCAGCATTAAATAAAACTATTGATGTGCTAGACCAAAAAATTAAAAAAGAAAAAGATAAAATACAGGAAAAGAAATAAGTTGTAAACTAGTTTAATGTATGCCCTGCTGTAGTATTCACTTGGCAGGGTTTTTCTATTTTTGCTCGTATTTATCTATTATAAGTTTTAAATCATCTAATACATTTGCAAGTTGTGGACTGTATTCCTTGGAGGTCCCTTCAGTAATAAAAAAATCTCCATCGTAGACTTCTTCCGAGAATAATGTTTCTGGGGCAACCTGTAGGGCTATAGACAGGTTTTCTATTGTTTCGAGAGGAACATTTGTTTTGCCATTCTCAATATACCCTATAAAGCTTGCAGTACACCCTACCATTTGTGCTAATTGCTTTTGAGTGAGTTTTAACCGTTTTCGATAAAAATGGATGTTTTGGGCAAATATAGATTGAGATTTTTTAAGCATTGTATTATCATAGTAAAGGAAAAGATATCAAAATAAAACGAAGGGATATTTGTTTCAACTCTAATGGTGTTTGTTTTTTTAATGTAATCGTATGAATATAATTTTGTTTTCGGAAACAGAAATACTAAATCCTCTTTCTCTCAATGATGAGCGCGCGCAACATATTGTAAAGGTCTTAAAAAAAGATGTTGGTGACAATTTTTTTGCAGGTATTGTAAATGGAGTTAGCGGAAATGCTCAAATCACCAGTATTGACAGTGCTTTTTTACATTTTGAGTTTACTCCTCTTTCCGAAGCAGTATCTCCTCCATCTCTTGCTCTTATTATTGGGTTTCCTCGTCCTATTCAATTAAAACGCTTACTTCGCTCGGTATCTTCGCAAGGCATTGCAGAAGTGCATTTAACAGGAACGGAATTAGGCGAAAAGTCGTATCTAAGGTCAAATCTCGCAATACGAGAGAATACAGAAAAGGCATTAATTGATGGAGCTGTACAGGCTAAAACAACTAGTGTTCCATCTTTATTTTATCATGACTCTGTGGCGGATTGCCTATCTTATTTTGTAGAAAATCATGTAAAGGAAAAAGTGCTTTTAGATGTAGATGAGTATGCAAAGAGACTTTCTGAAGCAATTGTGCACAGAAGTTTTTCAGAAAAAAAAATTGTTGCAGCTATTGGTAGTGAACGTGGCTGGACAGATCGCGAACGTGGTTTATTTAAAGATGCTGGTTTTTCTAGTTATAGTTTAGGGGAACGCGTTTTGCGTACAGAGACTGCAGCGATAAGTGCAACAACGCTAATTCTTGCGGCAATGAATCACTTGTAATTTTTTTGAAAAAGAGTAATAGTATCAGAATACGAAAGTCTTAAACGGTAAATAGATAAAAGGCTAAAGAGACTTCTGGGAGAACACATGAACCAAGATGCAGTTAAAGAGTTATTATTAGATATTGAATCCTCATCGCTCGATTTTAGCGTTACCTTTACGGGTAAGGAAAGCAAGCGAGTGAATGGGCTTTACAAACCAGATACCTACGAAATTCTTTTACATAATAAAAACTTTAAAACCGATAACCAATTGGTATACACAGCTATACATGAATATGCACACCACTTAATCAATGAAGCAAAAGGTGGAATAAAGTATTCACCACGTTCGCACACTGCAGAGTTTTGGGCGCGCTTTCATGGTCTGCTCGAAGTTGCTGAGCAAAAAGGGGTGTATAAACTTGAGTTAACCGATTCTCCCGAACTCGAAGAGCTTACAAAAGAAATCCAAGAAAACTATCTTACGCGAAACGGTCAACTCATGATTGAATTTGGTAAACTTCTTGGTAAAGCTCATGTATTGTGCCAAGCTGCAAATATTCGTTACGAAGACTACGTTGACCGCGTACTTCGATTGCCTCGTAGTGCTGCTCGTGCAATTACACAAGTTTCTGCAATGGATGCCAATCCAGAAATGGGTTTTGAAACTATGAAGGCACTTGCAACAATTCCCAAGGGAGAAAAACGAGAGCTTGCAAAAGAACAACTTATGCAGGGTAAAACACTCGATATGGTTCGCACCATGATGAAAAAACCAGCAGAAACGGATCAAAAAGTTGTTTTACAACAAGAAAAACAACGTATAGAAAAAACAATTGACCGTCTACAAAGTCGTCTCGAAGAACTGGAAGAAAATCTTGCAAGTCTATAATAAACCGCTCTCTGTAATTTGTGTCTTCTGTCTCTCAGTATTAGCTTTTGGTCAACAAGCTCCTTCTCCCATTGTTGCACCAGTAGCACCAGTTGCGCCGCTTTCTATCAGTCCTGTTTCAACGCAATCAGGTATGCCACACACAAATCAGACAACTACAACAACCAGCAAAACAACTACGACAAAGACGCAAAATGGGGAGCAAACTACTACCTCAGCACAACCAACCCAAACTGGTATGTCATTATCCGCAGCAAACCTATCGAGTTTAGCAGGTACCCTCATGGGAGGTAGTGGAAACACAGAAGCGCTTTCATCACTTTTGAACAATGCAGGGCTTGGAGGAGGACAGTCAACAGTTGGAGAAAACCCAATAACAGCTCAAGTTTTGCAGCAAATACTAACAAGGTTAGATCAGATTCAGCAAACAGTCTCCACACAAAATCCTGTCCCAGCACCAGAAAAAAACGAAAATGA
>CAYJNB010000270.1:0-2818 GCA_964371205.1 uncultured Treponemataceae bacterium | reverse complement strand
CGGGGTCTTTTTTTATTTATAAAAGGTGATACAATAACTATATGGAAATTAAAATTGAAGGCTTAAAAAAGCATTATTTTTCCGAGGGCAAAACAATAAAGGCTCTTGATGATGTAACTATGACAATCCCGGCAAATGAGATATTTACTCTTTTGGGGCCTAGTGGTTGTGGAAAAACAACACTTCTTCGTTGTATTGTTGGTCTTGAATCTCCTGATGAAGGAAAAATAACTATCGGTGATGAGGTAGTATGGTCAAAAGCAGACAACATTTTTGTTCCCACCGAAAAACGCGGTCTTGGTATGGTTTTTCAGACCTATGCAATTTGGCCACATTTGAGTGTTTTTGATAATGTTGCTTACCCCTTGCAAGTCCGTGGTACTCCAAAGGCAGAGATAAAAGAGCAAGTTGCACAAACGCTCAAATTTGTTCAGCTCGAAGGTTTTGAAAGTCGCCCTGCTACACGCCTTTCTGGAGGGCAACAACAACGTGTTGCGCTTGCGCGCGCATTGGTAGCAAAGCCAAAGGTTATTCTCTTTGATGAACCTCTTTCTAACCTTGATGCAAAATTACGCGAAGAAACTCGCAAAGAACTTAGAGACTTTTTAGAAACACTTAAGATTACCGCTGTGTACGTAACACACGACAGAGTCGAAGCGCTCGCTCTATCTGATAGAATTGCTGTTATGCGTAGTGGTCAGCTTATAGAGACAGGAACTCCAAAAAAAATCTACTTTGATGCAGATACTCAGTTTGTTGCAGACTTTATTGGGCGTTCAAATCTCATCGATGTAAAAATAGCGGAGCAAACAAGCGATTTTACTGTAGTTGAATCAGAAATTGGCAAAATATATTGTAATAAACGTACATTTGATGTAGGTCAAGGTGTAACACTTTGTTTACGACCAGAGTTTATTGAAATAGTAGATGCTCCGGCTAAAGATGATAAAAACGTTATTACTGGAACAATAAAAGAAATGGTTTTTATTGGAGACACCTACGAAGGCATTATCAGCATAAATAATACTTCTGTGTTAGCAAAAATTGCTTCCGATACAGAAAAGAAAGTTGGAGACACTATTCACCTGAGTCTAAATCCTTCTCACTGTTTGCTCGTTTCTAAATAAGGCGTACTTATGACAATAAAACGAAATTCAAAACTAACAACGTCTCTTATTCTTATTGTAGCCTTTTTAACGGTTAGCCCTGTTTTAATGCTTGTTTTGGGAAGTTTTTCTGAAGGGCTCAATTCGTTTGGAAACTTTACCACTGAAAAATATGTTGAAGTATATACCGATCCGGAATTTGGAGAGGTTATTGGAAATACAGTTATTTTTGCAGTTGGTTCAGCTTCGATTGCTACAATTCTAGCCCTTTTTCTTGCTTTTTTGAATAACCGAACAAATATACCTTTTAAGTTTTTGTTTAAGGTTATTTCCGTTATTCCTATGATGATTCCTCACGTGCTTTTTTCGGTAAGTTGGGTACTTCTTTTAAATCCGAGTAATGGAATCCTCAACTTGATTATAAACGAGATTTTCTCGCTCGAGCAGTCAATTTTTAACATTTATACTTTGCAAGGAATGATTTTAGTTGAAGGGCTTTTAGACTTGCCTATTGCGTATCTAATAATTGCACCTGCAATGTCATCTTTCGATGTTTCGCTCGAAGAGTCTTCTCGGGTAAGTGGAGCGGGAACTATGAAAACGCTCTTTAGAATTACACTGCCCGTTTTACGGCCTGCAATTTTAGCATCGTTTATTTTATGTATGGTTCGTTGTATTGCCTCCTTTGCTGTTCCTTCCGTTATCGGAATTCCAGGAAAAGTAATGGTGCTTGCAACATACATTTATCGCACTGTTACTACAGGTTTTGTTCCCGACTACGGGCAAGCAGCAGCAATTGGTATGAGTGTATTGGCAGCTTCTATTGTATTAATCTATGTGTACCGCTATTTTACCTCTTCAAGTGAAAAGTATGTTACCGTTTCTTCGAGAGGATTTAAGCCAACTCTTATAACTCTAAAATCTGCAAAATACCCACTTTTTGTAATAATGTTCATACTCTCAACGCTGTTGATAATTTTACCTGTTCTAGTGCTTATTTACACTTCGCTCATTCCTTATGCTATGACACCAAGTGCAAAAGCCTTCTCCATGATGAGTTTTACGCACTGGTTTGAAGTGCTTAAAGATCCGCTTTCGTTTAGGGCTCTTAAGAATAGCCTTTTCTTAGGGGTTTTTGGTGCAACACTAGGGACTCTACTTTCAATCTTTGTGGCTTACGTAATTGTAAAAGTTAAAACAAAGGCATCGGGTTTTTTAGAGTCGTTAAGCTTTTTATCTTTTTCTTTTCCAGGAATTGTAATTGGTATTGGATTTATGTGGTTCTTTGTACGCACCCCCTTGTATGCCACTATTTGGGCGCTCTTAATAGGCTACATTGCAACCTACTTACCGTACGGGATTCGGCCTCTTACTAGCTCCTTTATTCAAATACATAATAGCTTGGAAGAATCTTCTCTTGTATGTGGTGCAAACACTCTTACCACCATGAAGCGCATTGTTGTACCGCTTTTGGTGCCGGGAATTGTTTCTGGCTGGATTTTAATGGCAACAATGTTTTTTAGAGAGTTAACACTTTCGGTTATTCTTGCCCGACCTGGTTCAGAAGTATTGGCCGTGCAAATCTTGCGCTTTTCTGAAGATGGTCTGTGGGGAAAACTCTCTGCGCTCGGGCTCATTATGATTTTTGTTTCGACATTCTTAGTTGTTGGAGTAAATGCAATCGGAAATAAGTTTAAGATAAAAGAAGTGTA
>CAYJNB010000269.1:0-2837 GCA_964371205.1 uncultured Treponemataceae bacterium | reverse complement strand
GGGTGCCCGACGGGATTTGAACCCGCGACAACAAGATCCACAATCTTGCGCTCTACCCCTGAACTACGGGCACCGTGATTCATAGAGTATAAACAATTTTGTGTGTTTTTGTCAATAACTTATTCAGTCAAATTGCTATAGTGAACTTTAAGACATTCAAATGTTTCTGGGCTAATTACATGCTCAATCTTACATGAATCTCTGTCTGCAATTTCAGGGTCTACTCCTAATTTTGTAAGCAGTTTCGAAATTAGCTCGTGTCTCTCGTACATCTTGTTTGCTGTTTCTAGTCCTTTTTCTGACAAAATTATACTTCCATTGTCTTGAACAATAATACAATTGTCTTCTTTAAGTTTTTTTACCGCAATACTAACGGTAGGGCGAGAGTAACCCATTTCTTTTGCTATATCAATTGAGCGAACTGCTCCATATTTTTTTTGTAATACCAGAATAGTTTCTAAGTACATTTCTGCTGATTCGTTCATCTTATCTCCTCAAATAACAAGCCCTAGACTGTAGATTCTAGGCCACAGCAATAACTGATAACATAATATAGCATAATTAAAGCTTTTTGTCAGCTTTTTTTTGTATTTTTAAGTAAAAAGTACTTGACAATATCGTTAGTATAGTCTAACTTATTATTAGTAGATACTAACTAAGGTGAGGATTAGCTAATGATTGCAGTAGACGAAAAAACACTCGCAGAAGTAAAAATAAATAACTCATATACAATTAAGTCAATCAATACAAAAGATGATGAGCTTAATCATTTTTTGTTTACGCTTGGTTGTTATGCAGGGGAACTAATAACCCTTGTTTCAAGCGTTTCAGATACATTAGTTGTTGCGATTAAAGACGCACGCTACAGTATCAATAAGGAATTTGCTCAAGCAATTGTTGTAGAGTAAGTTCAACATTTAAAAATACATATACACACTATTATACTCACACAGTTTAATTAAAAAACAAATATAAGGAGAAGTTATGAAAATTGCACTTGCAGGAAACCCTAATAGTGGAAAAACAACACTTTTTAACGCAGTTACCGGTAAAATTGAAAAGGTTGGAAACTGGGCAGGCGTTACTATCGAAAAGAAAGAGGGTTCAATTAAAGATGCTTTCTTAAAAGGTGGCAGCGCAATCACTGCTGTTGACTTACCGGGGGCATACTCAATGTCGCCATTTACTTCGGAAGAAAACATTACTAAGAATTTTGTTAAGGACGAAAATCCTGATGCCATCATTAACATTGTTGATGCAACAAACATGAGTAGAAGTTTATTCTTTACAACTCAATTGTTAGAGTTAGGAATTCCGGTTGTTGTTGCACTAAACAAAAATGACTTAAACGAAAAAAAATCAATTAGCATTGATACAGAAAAACTCTCAAAGGCCCTCGGTTGTCCGGTTGTAAAAACTGTATCAACTGCTGCAAAAGACAATGGTTTACAAGAACTCATTGATACAGTTGCTTCTGCTAAAGGCAATGGTCAAACTATTGTAAATAACCTTGCTATTGCAGATTCTGCAGATGAAAAAGCAGTTGTAGAAAACGATAAGAAACGTTACGAACTTGTTAAAACAATTATTAAAGACGTAGAAGTAAGAAAGACAAGTTCTCATAGTTTTAACTTACAAGACAAGGCAGACCTTATTCTTGCTAACAAATGGCTTGGAATTCCATTCTTTGCCCTTGCAATGTGGTTAATTTTCTCAATCTCACAAACATACGTTGGTGTTTGGATTGCAGACTGGCTTGTTGGTCTTTTAGAAGGCGGAATGGAAGCAGTTCGCGAAGCACTTATTGCCGGCGGTACAAATGCTTTCTTAGAAGCACTCTTAGTTGATGGTATAATCGGTGGTGTAATCGCAGTTGTAGGATTCCTTCCACTTATTATGGTTATGTTCTTTTTAATTGCGCTCCTCGAAGACTGTGGTTACATGGCTCGTGTAGCAGTTGTTATGGATAGATTCCTAAGAGTTGTAGGTCTTTCAGGTAAATCAATTATTCCTATGGTTGTTGGTACTGCTTGTGGTATTCCTGGTGTTATGGCAACTAGAACAATCCGCAACGAAAGACAAAGACGTACAACAGCAATGCTCACTCCATTTATGCCTTGTGGTGCTAAACTTCCGGTAATTGCTCTTTTTGCAGGAGCATTCTTTGCTGGTGCTTCATGGGTAAGTACGCTCATGTATTTCTTTGCTATTATCTTTATTATCTTTGCAGCTGCAATTATTCAACGAGTAACCGGCGAAAAAGATGCTAAGTCATTCTTTATCATGGAACTCCCAGAATACCGTATTCCAAGTCTTTTAAGAGCAACTATTTCTATGTTATCACGCGGAAAGGCGTTTATTATTAAAGCCGGTACAATTATTCTGCTTTGTAATGCAGCCGTATTCTTAATGCAAACATTTAACTGGCAATTAGAAGTTGTAGAAGATCCTAACCTAAGTATCTTAGCAAGTATCTCAACTCCATTTGCTTTCCTTCTTATCCCACTCGGATTTGGTGCATGGCAATTAGCAGCAGCTGCTATTACCGGTTTTATTGCAAAAGAAAACGTAGTAGGTACTCTTGCAACCGTTTACGGTATTACAAACTTTATCGATACAGACGAATTAGCACTTATTGACGGAGCAGCTTCAAGTGTTGCAGAAACAATGGGACTTTCAGCTGTAGCAGCTTTAGCATATCTTATGTTTAACCTCTTTACACCACCTTGTTTTGCTTGTATCGGTGCTATGAACGCCGAAATGGAAAACAGAAAGTGGCTCTGGAGCGGAATCGGACTCCAATTTGGTACCGGTTTTGTGGTAGCCTTCCTTGTATA
>CAYJNB010000268.1:0-2874 GCA_964371205.1 uncultured Treponemataceae bacterium | reverse complement strand
CGGTTCTATCCATCTTATTTATAAAACAAATGCGTGGAACCTTGTAGGTATCTGCCTGTCGCCAAACGGTTTCGGTTTGCGGCTGCACACCTCCAACGGCACAAACTACGGCAACCGCGCCGTCAAGAACGCGCAAAGAACGCTCAACTTCTGCCGTAAAGTCCACATGTCCGGGGGTGTCAATAATATTTATTTGATGGTCTTTCCAATACGTTGTAGTCGCCGCACTCTGAATAGTAATACCACGTTCTTGTTCTTGTTGCATCCAGTCCATAGTTGCAGCACCATCATCGATTTCTCCAATTCGGTGAATTTTTCCGGTATAAAAGAGTATTCTTTCGGAAGTTGTTGTTTTTCCTGCATCAATATGTGCCATAACGCCAATATTGCGCATTTTACTTAAAGCCGACATAGGTTCTCCACTATTCATTTCAGTCAATTACTGATAAGTTTCTAATTTTTAGTACTTCCAATATAGCAAATTTATGTGTATGTGTACAGAGCGGTGGAAATTTCCGAGACGTTACTCACGCTTCAGTATCAAAAAATGCTTCTGTTATATTTCGTTTTGCATATATTACGCGAGCAATTATTACTGTCTTTTTGTGTTCATCAATACGATAGAACATGCTGTAGTTATCAACGATTATTCTTCTGTATTCATACTTTAAAGGCTTTATAAGAGAAAAGACTCTATTTGAATGAGGAAGCTCACAAACTAATTCAGCTTTTTGTATACATTTATTTGTAAGATTCAGTGCTGCCTGTGGATTATGTAACTTTTCTGTAATATATTGAGCAATTTCAACAATGTCATTGAGAGCACTCGGCAAAAATTCCAATGCATACATAGTACTTATCCGCTATAATTCTATTGCTTTTTTTACCGCGTCTAAAACTTCGCGTGAAGTAAATCGTTTATCGGTAAGGTTTGCTTCGCGCTCGCTTTCTTGTAATTTGAGGTATACTTCACTTTCGAAATGCATTTTTTCAAAAGCTTCCATACTCATTACAACCATTTCTCCCGAACCATTTTTTGTTAAAAAAACCGGCTGTTGAGTCTCTCGTACTGTTTTAGAAATCTCTGTAAAATTATTACGTAAATCAGAAATTGGTCTTATACATGCCATTAGACACCTCTTACAATAGGTTATCATAATTATGATAAATTGTAAACACACAATTCAAACTCACTCTGAACTATTTGCCGTTTACTTCAAAATAGTCTATATTTAATGCATGAATTATATACTTACATTTTTAGAGGGAATTATTACCTTTATTTCACCATGCTTATTACCAATGCTTCCGGTATATGTTTCGTACTTTGTTGGCCTTGATACTGACGAAATAGCAAACAAAGATACAAGCGGTAACATTGCAAAACGCAACAAAGCACTTACAAACTCACTCGGTTTTGTATTGGGATTTACGATTGTCTTCGTAATTCTGGGAGCCTTTGCAGGAACGGCAGGGCGCTTTTTAATTGCCCACCAAACGGCTTTTAATATTGTTACAGGAATTTTAATGATTCTATTCGGTATTAGTTTTATGGGCTTTTTACGATTACCAAGTCTTAACCTCTCTCAAAATTTTAATGTAACCAAAATCAGGATGAACTTCTTTTCGTCAATTTTATTTGGATTAATCTTTTCGATCGGATGGACCCCATGCGTTGGCGCTTTTCTAGGATCTGCACTCGTACTAGCAGCACAAACAGGCGAAACAGGACAAGGCATTCTAATGCTCTTATGTTACTCTCTCGGGCTGGGAATCCCATTTGTAATAAGTGCCGTTCTTATCGACAGCCTTAAATCTACCTTTGACGCAATAAAGAAACATTATACTATAATAAAAATCGTTTCCGGAGGATTATTAATCATCTTTGGAATATTAACTATAACAGGCTTTATGGGCTACTTTTTGTCACTCTTAACATTTTAATACATTCAAATTATAAGGAACAATTATGAAAAACAAAAAAATGATTTTTACCATTGCTGGATTTGCAGCACTATTGATTATTGCAAGCGTTGCTTACAACACACTTTCTAAAGACGTGGTACGTACAGACTTAGTAAGTCAAAATACTTCTGCCCAATCAGAATCAAATACAAGCGAACAAGTACCGGAAGAACCCATTGTAGCACCGGATTTTTCGGTAATAAATGAAGCCGGAGAAACTGTTAAGCTCTCTGATTATTTTGGTAAACCAATTGTGCTAAACTTTTGGGCTTCGTGGTGTCCACCTTGTATAGCAGAAATGCCCTACTTTAACACCGTACACAACGAAATGAGCGACGACGTTCAATTTCTTATGGTCGATTTAGTAGACGGACAGCGCGAAACTGTTGAAAAAGGAAAAGCCTTTATGGCAGACAATAATTATAACCTACCAACTTTTTTCGACACTGAAAGAGAAGCAGCATTTAAGTATGGTATTCGTTCCATTCCTACAACTCTTTTTATTAACCCCGACGGTACCGTCGAAGCCGGCATAGAAGGTGGAATAAACGAAGCCACCTTACGCCAAGGAGTTGATTTAATACTTAATTAACCTCTTGTTATATTCGTTCTAGTTTATTATATTTAGATTAGCATAGAGCTAGTAAAAAAGCAAATAATTAGAGCGACATAAAATTTTCACTTGCTTTTGGATCTGATCATTTTCAGGGTATTATATTAAATGCCTATGGAGTAAACGCTTTATGAAATGTGCTGGTGTTTCTAAAAATAAGAATACTCATTATATAAACTTGCATGAAGTTGACCCCGATTATAATGTTTTTAGATATGAAAAGTTTAAGCTCGATATTGAAAAACGAAAAATAAATAAGATTTGTATGACCGAGATAATTAATGCCGATATGATGA
>CAYJNB010000267.1:0-2882 GCA_964371205.1 uncultured Treponemataceae bacterium | reverse complement strand
TTACCCGACATTAATAATATCGGTAGAAGTTGCTAAAACTTTACTCTTTTTTATTAAAAATGCCTTATTTTTATATTTTATGGGGTCTCAGTTACTAGTACATCAACTAGTAAAGATACTTCGTACGACTTTCCAAGTACTGCTGTTACATTTTTTATAATCTCGTAATCTCCCACAACAATTCTAACTGAATAGTCTCCAGGCTCTACTATAAATGTTTTATTTGTCTCTGTCTGTGCATCATTAAGATATACAATTGCATTTTCTGGCGCAATAATATTCATGGTTGGGGCTATATCAATTAATGCAACAGAAACCTTTGTTTTCTCAGCAGGATTGACAGAAAAAGTTCTTACTTCATTTCTAAAATGTTCTGATACAATAGAAAGGTGATGCATCCCTGCAGGAAGCAACAAGGGCTTCCCTGTAAAAGCAACTTGTTCTTCATTGATGTAAAGAGAAAATTCTGTATTAGTTGAGTCAGTGGGATATTCAACCTGTAGATCGAACAAGCCGTTATTATTTAAAAGGGGTTTAATTGTTATATCAAAAATCAAGTCTTCTATATTTAAAGGAAGGCCCTTCATTACTGGTTGAAATCTTAAAAAAACATGGTTTTGTTCAGATAAGGTATAAACAGGTAAAATCGTTGCATAAGGGGATGATTCAATAGAGTGTTCATCAGTTATCGGAATTTGTAATACAACACTTAGACGAGGAGGCATACCTTCAACAAAAACACGTTTACCATCATAATCTATAACCCCATCTTCAGGCTGAGGGGTTACACCTTCATACAAGGCATAGGCAACACTACCTCTATACTCTAACAATACTTGTGGAATTTTTATCTCTACTTCGACCCCTTCGATAAAGAGTAAATCTTTAGGCAAAGCAATACAAAGTGCGTCATTGTATCCCATTTGCACTTTTTGAGATCGTTGTTGTGTTGATACTTTGGTTGAAACAACCTTACGAACTCTAAATGACTCTCCAAAACACAGCGAAGCAGCCAAAAAGAGGACTATACTAATTACACCTAGGTACTTACGCACCATTTACTCCTAAAAAATCGAATTGGGATTAATTGATTCGCCTTTAACCCTCAATTCAAAATGCACATGCGGACCTGTCGAAAGCCCCGTAGAACCAACAAAACCTATTGTTTGCCCACGAGCCACAGGTTCTTCTTCTTTTACAATTATACTTTCCAGATGAGCATAAAAACTATCTGTTCCATTTTCGTGAGTTATAACTATATAATTACCATATATATAGTCTACCCCAACTCTTCGAACAGCACCCGATTTTGCTGCTAATACTGGAGTCCCTGCTGGGGCTGCAAGGTCAATGCCTTCATGAAAACTCATATTTCCACTTATAGGACTCTCTCGTAATCCATAGCCAGAAGTGAGTATCCCATTTGCTAATGGTAAGCTCATTCCAGTATCTAAAAAAAATGCTCTTTCGGTTCGACTTAGGCGTTCCCCAAGCATAAAATAGAATTCGCTATCATTTAAAATATAGCACGTATATTTAGAAAAATCTAGCGTTCTACGAGATAAAGCATACTCAAATTCTGTTTGAGGTTTTTTTGCCACAAACAGACCTGGAGCAGTTGGAAGTAAGAGTGTCTTTCCAACAATATGCATATCTGTTGAGGTAATTCGGTTAAGTGTTGCTAACGTTTCGTAAGGAAGGTTACAGCGAGCAGCTAGACGAATAAGTGTGTCGCCCTGTTTTGCTTTATACTCATACATATGTAAGGTAGGAGAGCGCACTTGAGCAATTTCTTTATATGAGGACTCTACTTGCTGTATATATTGTTTAAAAACTACATTTCGCGAAGAAAGATCTGTAATTTGTGGAAATTGTCTACTTTGAGAGTAAATCGCTGTAGAAAAACATAGAAGAAGTAAAAAGAAAAAACTAATCTTTTTTTGATGCAAAACTTATAATTCCATAAAAAAAGAATGCAATTAAAAGGATTCCCATAGCCCACAATCTATTGCCATTATATAACGAATACAAAGAAAAACTGAGAGAAGAAAGGATAAGAACAGTTTTTAGAAAACTAAAAAAAAGAGTTTTAATTCTAGCTTTTTTTTCTGTAGAATCTATTGATGTAATAATATATGAGCGAATTTTTAATATAGTCACAAGAAGTAAAAAAGAGGCAAAGCCTGTTACAACTACCCCTGTATATATTTGAGGAGCAGAAACAGCAAAATTCCAAAGAGGGTACACAACACCAACACTTATTCCAAAGCAAAGCAAAAACAAAACAACAACTCTGCTTAAAAATGAGAACAATTCTGTATAACCTGAAAAAAATCGTTTAAATTTCATAAAAAACAAGGACTACTGAACAATAAAATAATTATCCAATAGTCCCATACATTCCTTAGTCTGCTTTAATAGCTTCTGTAGGACATGCGCCTGAACATGCACCGCAACTTACACAAGCATCTGCGCTGATAACTCTTTTGTCACCTTGTTCGCTGATTGCTGATGTTGGACATTCGCCTTCGCAAGCACCACAGTTTACACATGCATCTGCAATAATTTCGTAAGCCATAGTAAAACCTCTCTAAATTAGATAAATTAAGAGCAATACGTATTGCTCCCAGCTTTTAAACTATCACATATTATCTAATAAAACAAGGTTTTATTAAATCTTTATGTATATTTTTCATTTCTTTTTACAAAGAGAAAAAATACGAGTTAGTGTTTTTTCTTTACTCCGGTTTGAGTATGATATGTTGCAGCCTTATCGAGTAAGTCTGCACACGAAGCGCTCAATCCAATTAAGTTTGTATCTATACCAGAATTGTGGTACTTAACAATAACCTTGTCGATTGCCTCAACAGCCGACTCATCCC
>CAYJNB010000266.1:0-2891 GCA_964371205.1 uncultured Treponemataceae bacterium | reverse complement strand
AAATGATAGTGATGCACAGCTGATTATGGGGATGGGCAAGAGCTATCGACCACCTGTTATGTGGCAATTTGTTGAACCATTTGCCCCAAGTCGATACAATATCCCTTTTGGTGAGTTTGTAGATGCTTATACTCGTTCAGCAATCAAAGAGGGTGCCAGCCATATCCGTGCAATCAAAACGGAGAGCCTGAGCGACAGATTCATCCTTAAAATCATTCTTGATATATAGAATGTGGTTTACAGCCCCTTAATTGGGGTTGTTTTTTACTTTAGTCATGCGATAAATTACAAATAGCGCCCAATCAGAATCTGTTGTAATACAGATTATTGCTCTTTCATCACTCGTGTCGACTAAGACCTCAAATTAGTTAGTAGAAGCGATTTTTCGAGTGCGACGATTTGAATTTGTAATTTCCATTTTTTAAACTTGTATTGGACAGACATATTACCACTAATGAGTATTATTTTGATAGAATCGTTATCATTTTTGTTAAATTTTACTATATTTGCAGCCGCTTCAAGAGATAACCAACCTTAAAATAATCTAACCGCCCTACACCATAAACAATTTGGTGTATTTTTTTGTGTATTATTTTTACTTTTTACAACTTTTATTTATGCACAATCTGCAGATAAAGTAACAGAAATGTTAGAAAGTGATGTTATAAACGCAGCTGATGTTGCATATTTTGCAGCTACTTACATTTTCCCAGAAAATGAAGATATTTCTAACGAAGAAGCATACGAATTAGTAGAACAAAAGATTGGTTTATCAAAGCTTTCTTCGAATAACACAACATTAACTTATGCAGATTTTACCTATATGTGCAGCAAAATATGGAATGTAAAAACAAGCATAATGTCAAAAATACTTGGCTCACCGCGTTATGCATTTAAGGATTTACAAGGATTAGGCTACCTACCTAAAGGAAAAACACCATCAGATTATGTTAGCGGATTTGATGCCTTAACAATTATTACTCATTGTATTACATATTCAGAGTTACATAGTACAATTTCTTTAGAAGATTTGCGAGAAGAAGAAGTTGAAGTTACCATACCGGCTTTGTCTAGGTAAGGTATTGACCCATATACTTTAATTTATTATAATAATCAAATGTGTATAGTGTTTAACTGAGGCGATTTGTCCAAAATCGGATTCAAAACAATTATCACTACCTTGCTCACGTTGTGAGCCGTGGAGAGTATTTCTCCAAAACGAGCGTATGCTCGAAAGACCATAAGGAGTGTCCATGAGAACTTATGAATTAATGACAATTTTCCCTTTAATGGAAGATGCGTCAGCACGTGGTATCGAAGCTGTTAAAAAAGTATTAGCAGAGTTTGGTGCAGAAATCAGCAAAGAAGAACCATTTGGGGAACGCGATTTGACTTACCAAATCAAGAAAAACACCAGAGGTAAATTTGTTTTATTCACTATTAAAGCAAATCCAGCTAAGATTGTTGATATTGACCGTCAATTCAAATTAAATCAAGACTTGCTTAAATTCTTGTTCGTAAGACAAGACGAAGAGTAAATCAAAGGCGGAGGAAACATTCATGGCAGATATAAATCAAGTCATAATTATAGGAAGACTCACTAGAGACGCTGAATTAAAATATACTCAAGGCGGACTTGCAATTGGGAATTTTTCTATAGCTGTAAATCGTCGCAAAAAAAGCGGTGATCAGTGGGTTGATGAAGTAAGCTACTTTGAAGTAAGCCTCTTTGGTAAACAAGCAGAAACTCTAAATCAGTATATGATGAAGGGTAAGCAAGTAGCTGTTCATGGCGAATTACGTCAGGACAGATGGGAACAGGACGGGCAATCTCGTAGTAAGGTTGTTATTGTTGCAAATAATGTGCAACTTCTTGGTGGAAATCAAGGGGGAAGCAATAACGGAGGCAGCGGTAGTTATTCAAACAATAATTATGGCTCTTCGAATCAACGCAGCGGAGGATTCCAAAGCAGAGATTCTGCACCACAACAAGATTACGATATGAATCAATCCTATCCTGATTCAGGTTTTCCGGAAGAAATTCCGTTTTAATCAACACTAGGAGATATTTTAATATGTCAGATACAAATAACGTTGTAGAAGTACAAGATGTTCAAATGCAAGATATTATGAAAGACGACGACCGTGGTGGTCGTGGACCTAAGGGAAAAACATTTTTCCGCAAAAAAGTTTGTCGTTTTTGCGCTAACAAAGCAAAAATTGATTACAAAGATGCTGATGGATTACGCCGTTTTACAACAGAACGTGGAAAGATTTTACCACGCCGTATAACAGGCACTTGTGCAAAACACCAAAGACGTCTTGCTCTAGAAATCAAAAGAGCACGTGCAATCTGTTTGTTACCTTTCGTAGCAGACTAAAAAATAGGCTGACTCCCAGCCGCAAAATTTAACTAGGAGCTTGAAAAATGAAAGTAATCTTAAATCAAGATGTAAAACACCTCGGTGAAGAAGGTGATGTAAAAAATGTTGCAAACGGATACGCACGAAACTTTTTGTTTCCTCGCAACCTAGCACTTCCATACAATGATGTAACTGTTGCTCACTTTGACAGCAGAAAAGCAGAAATCGAAGCAAAGAAAGAAGCTAAACGCAAAGATGCTGCTAGTTTAAAAGACAAACTACAGGCATTAAGCCTCAAAGTTTCTGTACCAGCAGGACCTAATGGAAAACTCTATGGGGCAGTTAGTACACAAACAGTTATGGATTTATTAGCAAAAGAAGGCTACGAATTTGAACGCAAACGCATTGATATTCCTGGTTCTTTAATTAAGACAGTAGGAAAATTCACTATTGGTATTCGTTTATACGAGTCTGCAAGTGCTGAACTAGAAGTTATAGTAGAAGCTCAAGAACAAGTTTCTGAAACAA
>CAYJNB010000265.1:0-2901 GCA_964371205.1 uncultured Treponemataceae bacterium | reverse complement strand
GAGAGGGCAAGCCACTGCTTTTTATGTCTAAATGGTTTATAAGTGGCATATAATGTGTTACATTATGTGTGGAGGTATCTATATGGCAAGTGTAAGTACAAATATTAGAATTGACAGTGAAGTAAAAGCAAAGGCTATCAGCATTTTTTCTGATTTGGGTATAGATATGACCACGGCGGTAAATGTATTTTTACGCCAAGCAATTTTGCATAATGGCTTACCTTTTGAACTCAAGCTTGAAACACCAAATAAAGAAACGCTTCTTGCAATTGCAGAAGTAGAAGACATGAAAAAAAATCCTCAAGCGTATAAAGGCTATACCGATGTGGATGAAATGATAGAAGATTTACTTTCATGAAGTATGAGGTAAAACCCACAACAAAGTTTGCACGTGATTGGTTATTGGTGTATGAAAAGTCAAAAGAAACTCTCATTTTATACCTAACCCGAACAGGTACTCATTCAGATTTGTTTTAGTGTTTCTTCTAACAAGGTTTCAATGAACTGAATTTTTAAGTGGCTTGTATAAAGTTCTGTTCAGTTTTCGAGAAAGTTCTTTTATTTTCTAATCTAATTTTAATCTTGCTCTAATGTTTGCAATCGTGCAGGTGAGTATACTCTAGGTAAGATTAAAAAATGCCTTTGGGCAAAGAACTAAGGAGTTTATATGAAAAAAAGAATGGTAGCTGTAATTAGCGTATTAATAATTGCAGGAAGTGGAGTTATTTTTGCACAACGCAATGGTAATCATCACCAGCAGCGAATGCCAAACAGTCAACCGAGAATGCATACTATGCAACATGGTGAGTATAGAGGTGACAGGGCAGGTAACACAGAAATAAAAGTAGGAACGATTGTGTCTGTAGATGCAAAGGCAAACATGCTCACTGTAAAGGATGCCGATGGCGAGACTTTTAAAGTATTTGCAACCCCCATTGCAAGAATTATTGATATGACAGAGGTGCTCGAAAAACGCGAAGAATTACGTGCTGAGAGACAAGCCGATCGAGCAAATGGGGAACGTCCTGCTCGCGGTGAGTTCTTAGAAAATCCTCCTGAGGCAATTGAATTAGCAGATATTGCTGTTGGAGACTGGATAACTGTTCACTATCTAGATACAGACACCGATACACTCGAAGCAACACGCATTGCGGTAGTTTCACAGTAGGTCTTATTGCATATTTTTGCCTCTTGTGCAAAAATATGCGTATGGAAAAAAAACAATCTGAGCGGAATAAGACTATTCTTTTAACAGCCGAAGAAAAAGCCTTATTCCGCCAAAAACTATATATTCCTCAAGTAGATTCAACCGATTCAAAAGTGCTTTCACTTAACGACATTACGAATAAAACAATTTTAGGCGATACGGTATCTGTATTACCACTTTTGCCCGAAGGCTTTGCCGATGTGCTTTTTTTAGACCCTCCCTATAATCTTACAAAAAATTTTAATGGATATACCTTTACCCAATCAGATGATGCAAGTTATATGGAATATTTACGCTCATGGTTCCCTGCTGCACTTAAGACGCTCAAAGAAAATGGTACGGTATACTTGTGTGGAGACTGGAAAAATTCAGCATGCCTTTATAATATCCTAATTGAAAATAAGGTGATTGTGCAAAATCGCATTACATGGCAGCGAGAGAAGGGGCGCGGTGCAAAACATAACTGGAAAAATGCCTGCGAAGATATTTGGTTTGGTACGCTCAGTAGCGATTTCTATTTTGACGTGGAATCGGTAAAGCAAAAGAGAAAAGTTATTGCGCCATACCGCACCGATGGAAAACCCAAAGACTGGGAAGAAACAAGCGAGGGAGGGTTTCGCCTTACTTATCCGTCTAATTTTTGGGATGATATTTCGGTTCCCTATTGGTCCATGGCAGAAAATACTGAGCACCCCACACAAAAGCCCGAAAAATTACTTGCTAAATTGATCCTTGCAAGTTGTCCACCAGATGGACTTATTTTTGATCCATTTCTAGGTTCTGGTACTACATCGGTTGCTGCAAAAAAACTGGGACGAAACTACTGTGGAATTGAGCAAAATGAAGAATATGCCTGTATTGCCGAAAAACGACTACATCTTGCTGAAAGCGATAGGCGGATTCAAGGATATTCAGACGGTGTTTTTTGGGAGCGCAATACCGCCGCCTTTCAAAAGAAATAGCTCAATTATGTATGTTTTAAAAATGCGATAAATTTGGCCTTAAAATATTAAAAAAAAACTATTTTTGCAATTGCATTAAAAATCAGAGAGTGCTATACTAGCGTATAGGTATGAAAGAGTTAACAGAAAAACAAGAAAACGTACTCAATTTTATTCGCTCTTATTCAAAAGAAAATGCGTGTCCTCCTACGGTACGAGAGGTAGCAACTTATTTGAATGTTTCTCTCAAGGCGGCACAAGATCATATTGCGGCGTTGCGAAAAAAAGAATACATTGCTCCAAGCGAAAAACGCTCTCGTTCTCTTAAAATTCTTGTAGACACGGCGAAAAATGATTCGTCAGAAGCAAGCGTAACTATGGTGCCGCTCCTTGGTTCTGTTGCAGCAGGTAAGCCACTTTTATGTGACGAAAATTTTGAAACAAATATTGCAATCCCAAATAATCTAATCCGTAACGGACATTCATATTTTGCATTAAGAGTTCGCGGAACAAGCATGATAAATGCCGGCATTTTAGATGGTGACACTGCTATTATTGAGCAAACTGAAGTAGCTGATAATGGTCAAATAGTTGTTGCCCTCTTAGATGATTCAGTAACCTTAAAACGATTTATAAAAGAGGCTTCCCGTATTAAGTTGCAAGCCGAGAATCCCGATTTTAAGCCGATTTACTGCCAAGATGTACGCATTTTGGGTAAACTAGCCGGAATTATGCGGTCGTATTAATGCCTTC
>CAYJNB010000264.1:0-2915 GCA_964371205.1 uncultured Treponemataceae bacterium | reverse complement strand
GTAATTGGTATTGGTTTCTTACATGATGCAGTATACCAAATTGTTGACAATGGCTACGATAATATCGGTATGGCAGCTCCTGCTTCAGGAACAGCTTACGAAATTGGGGCAACAGCAATCTTTAAGGGTGCTAAAAACATGGACAATGCAAAAAAATTCATTGAATTTGCACTTTCGCCAGAAGCAATGAATCTTGCTCAAGACAATGGTTCATACCAATTCTTAGTTATCGATAATGCAAAACCTGTTCAGGCAGCCGTTGATGCAGGTCTCGATAAAATCGAAACAATTGATTACGACTTTGAAGATGCAGCAACAAATGGACCAGCTTATCGTGCTCGTTTCTTTGAAACTATTGCAAATGACGGTAGAGTTCAAACTAAATAAGGTCTAATTAAAACAATAGACTCAAATAAAAGCTGTATCAAGAGCGATTGCTTTTGTTGCAGCTTTTTTGTTATAACGACATTTTATCTTATTATATAAGGAGAAGCCTAGTGCAACTATCGCAAGCTAAAATGCTCGATAGAAAAAAGTTTTTTTCTGATCCGGTATTAGTCGCCGCAGTAATTGGAATTTTCTTATTTCTTTTATTGTTTATAGCCTATCCGCTTTCCATTTTGTTGGTAGATAGTGCTTATGTAGACGGAGCAGTAACCCTGTCTGTCTTTTTCCAAATTTTTGATATGCCTCAATTTAGACAAGCCATATCCAATACTCTCCTTCTGGGATTAATTACTGGGATTGGTGCAACAGTAATAGGCTTTTTATTTGCCTATCTCGATGCCTATGTCGAAATTAAAAACGGCTTTACACGTCAGCTTTTTAAAGCTGTTTCAATCCTTCCGGTAGTATCACCTCCATTTGTGCTTTCTCTTTCGGCTATTTTCTTATTTGGTCGACGTGGTTTTATTACACGTGGAATTTTTGACTTGGATGCAACCTCTCTTTATGGATTAACCGGTATTGCGATGGTTCAAATATTAACTTTTTTTCCGGTATGTTATCTTATGCTCAAGGGACTTTTACGAAATATTGACCCGTCACTTGAAGAAGCTGCACGCAACATGGGTGCAAGCCGTTGGAAAGTTTTTACAACAGTTACCTTACCACTCCTTATGCCAGGTCTTGGGAATGCCTTTTTAGTTACCTTTATTGAATCGGTAGCAGACTTTGCAAATCCAATGCTTATTGGTGGTAACTTTGACACCTTGGCAACTTCTATTTTCTTGCAATTAACCGGAGCCTACGATAAGGCAGGTGCAACAGCTATGGCGGTTGTTCTATTAAGTATCTCGATGGGGCTTTTTGTTCTCGAAAAATATTGGTTAGAGAGAAAATCTGTTGCAACACTTACCGGTAAAGCTTCTAGAGAACGCGAACTAATGAACGATAAAAGTGTAAAAACACCTCTAATGATTGCATGTACGCTTATTGCAGCCTTTGTTGTTATGATGTATGCAATTATTCCGCTCGGTTCACTGTTTAAATTGTGGGGCTCAGATTATTCACTTTCACTCAAGTGGTATGAGTATGTTTTCAAAAATCGCGGTTATCGTGTTTTTACCGACTCAATGACCCTTTCTTTAATTGCATCTCCACTTACCGCTCTCTTTTCGATGATTATTGCCTACCTCGTTGTTAAACGCCAGTTTAAGTTCAAAGGCCTTATGGAATTTGTTGCAATGCTTGCAATGGCTGTTCCTGGGACAGTTCTTGGGGTCGGCTTTATTCGCGGTTTTTCTACTGGGGTTTTCCACACCGGATTTTTGCAAGGATTGTATGGCACAGGAGCCATCTTGATTATTGTCTTTATTGTTCGCTCTCTACCTGTTGGTACAAGAAGTGGTATTGCCGCTCTACGCCAAATCGATAAATCAATAGAAGAGTCTGCCTACGACATGGGAGCCTCTAGCGGAAAAGTGTTTGCCTCGGTAACATTGCCACTTATAAAAGACTCCTTCTTTAGTGGCCTAGTAACAACCTTTGTTCGCTCAATTACTGCAATTTCGGCTGTTATTTTATTAGTAACGCCGCAATACTTGCTTATAACTGTACGAATAAATGAACATGCAGAAAAAGGCGGTTATGGAATTGCCTGTGCGTATGCGACTATTTTGATTATCATTACCTATACCGCAATTTCTCTTATGCAAGTGGTTATAGATAAATTCGGTTCAAATAAATATATAAGTGAGGAAAAATAATATGCAAAAGACACCAAAGGGCGTAAAGCTCCAAAATGTATCTAAAATATACTCTGATCCAAAAACAAAAAAAGAATTCTTTGCTGTGGATAATGTATCGCTCGACATAAAGCCAGGAAGCTTTGTTACATTGTTAGGACCTTCAGGTTGTGGAAAAACCACCACCCTCAGAATGATTGCTGGCTTTGAAACACCAAATTCAGGCGACATCTTTTTGGGAGATGAACCCATAAACCATTTGCCTCCAAACATGCGCGATACTGCGATGGTATTCCAAAGTTATGCACTTTTACCTCATTATAATGTGTTTGATAATGTTGCTTACGGTCTAAAAATCCGCAAAGTAGCAAAAGAAGAAATAAAAGAACGTGTATTAGCTATGCTTGATTTAGTTGAACTTACCGGTCTCGAAGAGCGCATGACAAACCAGCTCTCAGGAGGGCAGCAACAGCGTGTAGCTCTTGCTCGTGCCCTTGTTCTTGAACCGGGGGTTCTTCTTTTTGATGAGCCGCTTTCTAACCTCGATGCAAAACTACGTGTTGCAATGCGTACAGAAATTCGCAAAATTCAAAAGAAGGTTGGAATTACTGCCGTATACGTAACCCATGATCAATCAGAAGCTATGAGTATTGCAGATCAAATAGTTGTTATGAATAAGGGCGTTATTGCTCAAATGGGAACGCCAGAAGAAATTTACTTTGAACCAAA
>CAYJNB010000263.1:0-2916 GCA_964371205.1 uncultured Treponemataceae bacterium | reverse complement strand
CGCGGATACGGTGAGCGAAGAGCCCGACCGTATAACATATCGGGAAAAACAAGGTCATCAACATATAGGCCTGTTCCAATCACTTTTTCTTCTGCATCTATGCGTTTTTCTTCTGAATCTATTGTATTCAAATTATCGGCTTGGGGAAGTTGTAGGTTTTCGCGGAAAAAGCGTGCAGCGCTTAACACAGCATCTTCAATCTTAACATAGCCGGTACAACGGCAAATGTTGTTTTTTAATGCAGTTTTAACCTCGCCTCGTGTAGGGTTTGCATTTACGTCAAGCAAGGCCTTTGCAGCAATTACCATGCCCGGAATACAAAAACCGCACTGCACAGCGCCTGCTTCGGCAAAGCAATGAGCATACACGGCTTGCTCACGATCACTCAAACCTTCAACAGTAAGTACAGACTTATTTGCAAAGTTTTTAACCGGTTGTACACAAGATTTTACCGCTTTTCCATCGACTAGCACGGTGCAGGATCCGCAAACACCGTTCCCACAGGCATTTTTTACCGAGGTTAAACCTAAGTCATCTCGCAGATAATCAATGAGTTTTTTGTTTGCCGGCGCCTCTTGTTCTAAACCGTTAATTGTTAGCTTTACGAGCTCAGACATATTCTTTTCCATAAGCCACTTGCACTCTGCCGTGCCCTAGCAAGCTCGTCTTTTTCGTCAAATACGGTAATGATTCTATTTTTCATTATTTGCTTACCACCGGCAAACACATCCCACACGTCGCTTCCTTCTATGCCAAAGTGAAGATGACCTGCAAAATTATCGCCATTCAACTCAGTTGGAGGTTCATAGTTTAGTGTGATTATGTCGGCTGCAGCACCTTTTGCAATAATGCCAACAGTTTCGCCAAAGTGGCGTTCAGTAATTTTGCGATTATTTTCTAAGAGCATTGTAGGAGGTTCAGCCCACATTACCGAAGGATTTTCGAGGCGGTGTTTGTGCAAAATATTTGCTGTCTTGAGCGACATGAGCACATCTTGTGTATAGCCGTCAGTGCCGAGCCCAACAAGAATGCCTTTTTGCATCATCTCTGGAATTTTAGCACAGCCTACTGCATTACCCATATTCGATTGCGGATTGTGAATAACCGCTGTGTTGGTGTTTTGTAAGATATCGAGCTCTTCCTCGGTGGTGTGAATACAGTGAACTGCAATCGTTTTTTCTCCGAGCATGCCAAAGGCATTCAGTCTGTCTACCGCACCCTTATAGCCCTTTGCTTTAGCATCTTTTACATCTTCTGGCCCCTCTGCAACGTGCACATGAAAGTTTGGCTCACTGCTAAGGGTAAGAGCAGCCTTTGCACATTTTTCTAAGGCAGAATCGCTTAAGGTGAATGGTGCGTGTAAGCCAAAAAGAGCAGAAAACTTGCCAAAAGAGGCAGCATTTTTTAGAAAATCTAGGTTTTCGTCTATTGCGGCTTGTAAGGCCTTTTCTCCTGCACGTTCTGATGCTTCAAAACAAAGGGAAGCTCGTAAGCCAAGCGGACTAATTGCCTCAGCAATAGTTTGTAAACTACCGCCAATATAACCATAGCCTGCATGATGATCAAAAACCGTAGTAACCCCATTTTTTATGCATTCAATTCCGGCTATAAGCGCGCTATAATGCACTTCTTCTTTAGTTAGGGCAGCATCAATTGGCCACCAAAAGTTATTCAGCACATCGGTAAATGTTTTTGACTGAGCGTTTGTAATGGGCGGCATACCACGAGCCATAGCGCTATAAAAGTGAGCGTGTGTATTAATAAATCCCGGAGCAATTACCCTGCCCTGAACATCAAAAAAATCCCCTGAATATTGTGCCTTCATAGTCTCAGTTGATCCAAAATCAACTATGAAGCCCTTATCTATTACAACACAACCATCTTGAATAAATGGCAGGTCTTTATTATGTGTTATTAATCTTCCGTTTCCCACTAAAAGCATGTAGCCCTTCCTTTATTGCATAATAACGGTACCGGTTTTGCCGGCTATTCCGTCTTTTGCCTTCTCTAAAAGTGTTATAAGCGACTTTCTGCCCTTTTTGCTTTTGGCAAACTGCATTGCCGCCTGAATTTTTGGAAGCATTGAACCAGGTGCAAAGTGCCCCTCATCCACATATTTTTGTGCTTCTTCAATAGTTAGAGTATCGAGTGAGGTTTGATTTGGCTTACCAAAGTTAATTGCTGCTTTTTCGACTGCAGTTAGAATAATTAAAAAATCTGCATCTAAGAGCTCTGCCATTTTAGCACTGGCAAAATCTTTGTCTACAACGGCACCCTTACCTGTTAAGTGATTTCCTTTTGGAGAAACGGGAATACCTCCACCACCGCAAGCAACAGCGACTTGCCCGGCATTCAAAAGCGTGCGTATAGTATCTATTTCTACAATATCAATTGGTTTAGGAGATGCAACCGTTCTGCGATACCCGCGTCCGGAATCCTCTACAACAGTGTAGCCCTCTGCAATTAGTTTATCTGCTTCAGCCTTATCCATAAAACGACCAATTGGTTTAGTTGGTTTAGAAAAAGCCGGATCATCTTCGTCTACAATAACCTGCGTAATAATTGAGCACACACTCTTTTTTATTCCGCGGTTTAGCAGTTCTTCTCGAAGTGAATTTTGAATATCGTAACCAATGTAGCCCTGACTCATGCCAACACAGACCGACATTGGAATAACTGATGTTTCGGGGTGATGTTCTTTAAACTCTTGCATTGCAAGATATATCATACCCACCTGTGGACCATTCCCATGAGAAATGACCACCTCGTGCCCTTCTTCAATTAAGTCGGTAATTGCTTTTGCTGTGTTTTTAACGGCGAGCATTTGCTCGTGTAAGTTATTCCCCAAGGCATTTCCGCCAAGTGCGATTACAATACGTTTTGGTTGCATATTCATCACCTCATTATTAAGTCTCA
>CAYJNB010000262.1:0-2926 GCA_964371205.1 uncultured Treponemataceae bacterium | reverse complement strand
CTGTAACAGGTGGCACCCTAAACCTAAACAGCGGAACATTGTTACAAAATAATAATAACGACGGTGGAGCTGGGGGAGCGGTGAATGCAAGTGCAGGAACAGTGAACGTAAATGGCGCAACACTAAGTGGTAATGAAGCTCAAAATGGTGGTGGAATAAATTTATTAGGAAGATCTACCCTTAACGTTTCAGGGGCCACCACAGAAATCAAAAGTAATACCGCCTATCATGGCGGTGGAATTTGTGCTTTTGATGTATCAACAGTTACTATAAACATTTCTGATGGTAGTATTACCGATAACAGTTCAGCTTATGGTGGTGGAATATTTTCTCGTGAAGCTACTCTCAATTTAAAAAATGGCACATCAATAGGAACCAATTCGGCTTCGGCTTCAGGTCCGGGAATCTTTGGTACCGTAGTTAATATTGGTGAAAAGAATACTACCTCTACAGTAAATGTTACAAGTGCTGTACATAGTAATGCGACAACTATAAAAATGCTTGGACCTCTTTCAGATACATCTACTATACAGGTACAACCGACTGTTGGTAACGGTGCAGTACAAATTGAAGGTTCTGGATATATACCTACCAGAGATGCAATAGAAGAACGTTTCTCGTCTACTGTTGCAAATACAGGCTTTTATCAAGATATTGATAATACAAATACTGGTTTATATGCAATAAAGTACAGTGTTGGCAGTGGCGGTAATATTCAAACGGCGGTTAATAACATAGGGAATGCCCTTGGTATTATTACAACTTCCGGAAATATAGATGGTGGAAGTAGTAGTGCAGACGGTGCTGTAATAATTGCTGAAGGTCAAGTAGTGTTTCAAGGAACTGGAATAATAAAAGGAACCTCCAGCAAACGTGTTATGTATATAAGTGGTTCAAGTACTAAAGTAACACTTATGGATTCGGTTAAACTGACAGGTGGGAATGAAGTTGGTAGTACGGGTACAGGAGGTTCTGGAGGGAATCTTGGTACTACTGGCGGAGTAGCAGAAGGAGGAGGAGTTTTCATTGCTTCAAGTGGTACTTTAATTATGCATGATTATTCTGAAATATATTCTAATTCTGTAACAGGTGGTACAGGTGGAGCCGGTTATATGGATTACACCATACGAAGAAATGGCTTTGATGGTGTTGCGGGTGGAATAGGTCGTGGTGGCGGAGTATATATAGCTTCTGGTACCCTGACGATGAAAGATAACTCAAAAATACATAATAATTCTGCGAAAGGTGGAACCGGTGGTATTGGTGGTAATGGTAGAGGTGCAATGGAGAACGAAGTACAGGGTTTTGGTGCAACAGGAGGAGCTGGAGGTGCTGGTCACGGTGGTGGTGTGTATATTGCCTCTGGCACATTTTCGATGACCGGCTCTTCGTTCGTTAACAGTAATACAGCTACCGGAGGCACTGGAGGAACTGGTGGAGAAGGCGGTGGTAAGCAGGATAATACGTATGAGACAGGTGGCAATGGTGGTAAAGGCGGCGATGGTGGTGTAGGACAAGGAGGCGGTGTGTACATCGCAGGTGGAAGCTTTTCTCCAAATGCTATAGGTAGTAACACCGCAAAAGGCGGTAATGGTGGTAAAGGTGGCAATGGTGGTGACGGCAGTGATGGAAATTTTGCAGGAACTGGCAGGAGACCCGACGGGGCTAAAGGAGATGGTGGTGGATTCGGAGCTGGTTCGTACGGTGGTGTATTTAATACTAACTACAATTCTAGTGGAAATTACGCTTCAAATGGCAGTGCAGGTGCAGCTGGCGATCGGTGGTAATTGTAGTCTATTTTCCACCGATACCCCTTTTTTTACAATTCCCTCATAAAACCTAAGAATGCCCTTCGGGGCATTTTGTTGTTTAAAATAAATTAGATTGTGTAATCTGTGTTCTGCTTTAAAACCGCTATGTATGGTAAGGTTTACAGAGGTTTTAGTTGATAGCAAGCTGTGCGGAATGTAACTTGGAAACAAAAAATATTTTCTTGACAAAATATAGCATATATGTTATATTTTAATAACGGAGTTAGAATGTACAAGGTTATTGTTTATGAAGATAGAAAAGGTTGTTCTGAAATTGAGATTCTAATTGATGAATTAACTAAAAAATCTAAGACAAGTAAAGAAAGCCGAATTCGACTCGAAAAGATTATTCATTATATAGATGTATTAGCAATGTATGGAACAAAAGTAGGTGAGCCATATATAAAACACATAACCAATACCGAGTTGTGGGAACTGAGACCTACAAGAGATAGAATCTTTTTTGTACATTTGCAAGGAGATATATTTATTTTATTGCATCACTTTGTAAAAAAAACTCAAAAAACGCCTAAAAAAGAAATTGAAAAAGCTAAAAAGAATTTGCAAGACCATAATGAACGGGGGTAAATGATGGCAAAAAATTGGGAAGAAATAAAATCAACCATAGACTGTTTTTCACCCGAAGAATGGGACGAAATGAATTTGCGAGTAAAACTTGTGGGAGAAATTATTAAAGCGAGAGAAGCACAGGGTTTTACCCAAGTTGAGCTTGGTAAAAGAACAGGCTTAAAACAATCTGTCATTGCAAGATTTGAAAGCAGCAAAAAAGATACACAGCTGTCAACCATTTTTAAGATTCTTGCTCCTTTAGGATTAACGCTCGACATTGTTCCGAAAAAAAGTGTGTAAAGTCCAAAGCAAAATAAGCATATTAAGAAACCACGAAGCACACAGCTTTATCCGAGTTAAAAGAGTGTATGCCTACATATTTTAGAACCCTAGTCTTTGTGCCCTTAGTGGTTAAAAAAATCGGATAGTTCGCTTGCGAACGTTCCTATCTGTGGATAGCGAGTCTACCGGCTTACCCCATTGACAACCGCTCATACTGTATCATACAATAGGACATTATGACAGCTAACGAGTTACGCTCTAAG
>CAYJNB010000261.1:0-2932 GCA_964371205.1 uncultured Treponemataceae bacterium | reverse complement strand
GTACTGAGGCTTTTGCGCTGTTCGGAGAATTCATGGATACTCAAACCATTATTAAAAATCTTCACCCGTTAGAAATTCGTGTTTTGCGCACGTATAAAAGTGGAGATGCACTTACAGCAAGCCGCCTTGTAAAAGAACTTGATTACAAAGAAGGACATGCAAACCAAGCTTTTTCGTGGTTAAGCGGAAAAGAATTAGCAAGCGTTACAGAACGTACACCACACACCTTTTTTGAAATTACAGATCTTGGTAGAGCCTATGCAGAAAACGGATTACCCGAACAAAGAATGATTCAATTATTACAAGAGAAGGGTGCTTTACCGCTTCCAAAAATTGCAGAAGCTCTTAAACTAGAAAACAAAGATGTTGGTAGTGCTTTTGGTATTCTTTCTAAAGAAGGCGTGCTTGCAATGGATGGCGATAAAAACGCATCCGCTACCGGTAAGGCAGAATCAGAGCGCCTTACAACTACGGCCTCTCTTTTACAAAAAGCAGTAATTGCAGAAAACGGACAGCTCGACGATGCAGCTTTAAGTGCAGACGAAAAAGCCGTTATGGCAGGTCTTGCAAAAAAACGTGGGGCAGCAGATGCACCTTTCCGCGTAGTAGAGAGAGAAACTGTTGTATACTCACTCACCGATGCTGCAACCGAAGTAAAAAAAGCGCTCGAAGCCGCGGGAGTTACCGGAGACGAAATCGGTACAATTACTTCTAAGATGCTTTCTAATGGCGAGTGGAAAAACGCCACCTTCCGTGGATACAATATAGATATTCCACCGGCTCGTATAATTCCTGGCCGCACAAATTCGTATGTTTCATTTTTAGAAAATGTAAAAGATAAATTATGCTCACTCGGATTCGAAGAATTCGACGGGCCACTCGTAGAAACTGAGTTTTGGAACTCGGACGCACTCTTTATGCCTCAGTTCCATGCTGCGCGCGATATTCACGACGCATACTACGTAAAAAATCCGACACACGCAAAAGAAATAGAAGAGCCTTTCTTAACAAACGTTGCAAACGCGCACCAAAACGGTGGAAATACCGGAAGCCGCGGTTGGAACTACAATTTTGACCGAGACTTTACACGCCGCCTTATTTTGCGCAGTCAGGGTACCGCTCTTTCTGCACACCAATTGGCAACCGCTAAGGTACCCGGCAAATACTTTGGTATTGCCCGCTGTTTCCGCTACGATAAAGTAGACGCAACACACCTTTCGGACTTTTACCAAACAGAAGGAATTGTACTTGGCGATGAGGTAAACTTAAAAACATTGCTTGGATTCCTCGAGATGTTTGCCGTAGAAATTGCCGGAGCAACCGACGTAAAATACGTACCAGGTTACTTCCCATTTACTGAGCCATCAGTAGAGGTGCACATTAAGCACCCGGTTCTTGGTTGGTTCGAGCTCGGAGGATCCGGAATCTTCCGCCCAGAAGTTACCAAGGCAATGGGTATTGACTGCCCGGTACTAGCCTGGGGAATCGGAATTGACCGCATGGCACTAATGGCACTGGGCTTAAACGACTTACGCCACTTATTCAACAATGATATTGAACAAGTGCGCTTACAACGCTAAGGGTACTGACAAGTAATCGACTTTTTCAGTAACCTTACAGAGCACATTGCTCAATAGGTTAATACTGTAGAACATACAAACAGAAAGCGATTTTAGGACTACTCTTAGAATCGCTTTTTTTTATAAAGGAGAAAAAATGGAAAATTCACAAAAAAGAATCGGTGTCGTACTGGCGGCAATTGCAATTCAGTTAACGCTCGGCATTGCATACATTTGGAGCCTCTTTCAGACAGGTATTGCAAACACCCTTTTTGCAGGCGATAACGCAAAAGCAGGCCTTACCTTTTCGATTCTGTTGGCGCTCTTATCGGTTGGCGGTATAATTGGCGGAAAGCTCGTGCCAAAACTGACTACACGCGGCGTCGTTTTTATTGGCGGTCTTATACTTAGCTCAGGCTTTTTTCTCTCTTCAATTGTGCCGGCAAACATGCCCTGGCTTTTATGGATTACCTACGGAGTAATGGGCGGAATCGGTATGGGCTTTACCTACACAACCACCATCGCCTGTGCACAAAAATGGTTTCCGGATAAAAAAGGTCTTATAACCGGCCTCATCGTTGCAGCCCTCGGATTTGGTGGCGTGGTGTTCACCCCTATTATAGAAAATCTTATAAACGCAAACGGTGGAGCGGGAGTAGGCGAGCAGCTTACTTTTAGAACACTCTCTCTGGTATTTCTTGCTGTGTGTAGCATAAGCTCATTTTTTTTAGCAACTCCGCCACAAGCACAGGCACAAGGCCTAGTTGGTAGCGAATCAGACTACACACCACTGCAAGTGCTTAAAACACCTGCTTTTTACCTTGTAGTAATTGCATTCATGCTCTCTTGTATGGGCGGCCTTATGATGATAGGCTTTGCAAAACCAATTGCCGTAGCCAAGGGAATGGCAAGCACCGCAACCATCGGTGTATTGGCAATCTCGCTTTTTAACAGCGTTGGCCGACTTACCTGGGGAGCCATTTGCGACAAGCTCGGCAGAAAACGCACACTCTACATAATCTTTGCAGGAACAGCCCTTTCTTCACTCTTTGCAATATTGGCAGAAGGTTATTTTATTTATGTAATAATCGGCCTTATCGGATTTTTCTACGGAGGAATCCTAAGCACCTTCCCATCATTTACTGCAGACCTCTTTGGCCCACGCTACATGGCAACAAACTACGGAATGGTAATGGTAGGATTTGGCTTTGGCGCCATAATCTCGTCGGTAATTGCCGGCTACTACAAAAACATAGCCGCCTCCGATATCTCTCTTATGCTACCAGCCTTTATAATAGCATCCGCAGCTGCAATCGCAAGCTTTGTTGTTGTGTACTTTATTAAGGTTGAGCGCAAGTAGTTTTGATTTGGGC
>CAYJNB010000260.1:0-2941 GCA_964371205.1 uncultured Treponemataceae bacterium | reverse complement strand
AATCACTATATTTGTTTCACAGTGAGGAGGATGCGCAAGGATTGCGCAATATCACGAGTAAAAAAGGAGCAAAAAATGAAAAGGATTTCATTTTTTTGTTTAGCAGGATTATTCTTGCTATTTTATTTTAGCTGTGCAAATACGAGCAGCGGCGGAATGGTACCTTCAACTGAACCGGACTCAATACCACATCCAGAAGAACCAAGTATCCCAGAAGATCAAAAAATCAAAATATCTCTAGAAAACCTTATGAGTAAGTCACAAATTGCCTCTACGGGTAATGCTGGTTTTGACTCTATACAGTTAAAAAAATCTGGTATCAGTGATTACAAGGGTATCACCTCAATTATCGACACACAAAATCCTGACAAAACATCTGTAGATGTGAGTTTTGATAGTGCAGAGAGTGAAGTGACAAAAAAGAATTATGCTTTAAAAGCTTCTTTAGTAAAATCATTTAAAGATGTTTTGTACAGCGCGGGATTAGAATCTATTGATGCAAGTAATATTACTGTTTCTATTAATAGTGAATATCAAGGTGCAGTTGCTACCATTGCAGGATTACAAGCTCGTTCAGAATTCACTTTTAATGCCTCTACCCCAACAATTTCGATAGAGCTCGTAGGAGATTTTACTGGTTATATTGATTTAGCATCTATTACCTCTTTACCAGTTAAAAAAGCAGAAAAAATGGCTAGTATTTCCGCAGACTACTTAATCTCGGATAAGCCGTATGAGGTATCATTTTATACGAATGAGATATTTGCATTCGATACTCGAGCAAACGCTTTAAGAGCTATGGTTGCAGAGTCTTTTATTCCTTCATTATCAGATATAGGAATTAAAACTGACTTAGATTTAAAAAACACTCCTGTTTCTGAATCTAATGGTATTGCAAGTATCCAACTTACACTTACCTCACAATCAACTCAAGTCTCACTACAACTAGAGGGGTACCCGACTCAACGTACACAAACAGTAACACTTGAGTTTTCGAACGAGTACGGAGCATTCTCTGGAGTACAACAAATACAACAATCACAGATTACCCTCTCATTCTTAAAACCAGAACTCACTAAAGCTATGATAATAGGAGATGATGCATGGGCAATAAGTGGAGGCTCAACTCCAGGAGGAACTCGCAAAATTGCTGTAGGAGAAGAAACAGCAATTAGTGTGGGAACCGTTAATGATAGCATTGTGGCTAAAATTAAAGCAAATCCAGATAACACTCATTATTCATATACTGGTATTGGTGCATTTACTAAGGACGAGAATAACAATAAAGTTACATTTCCAGTAATTCTTACAAAAAAAGATGGGTACTTGTTTTATACAGGAGAGCCAACACACCAAGTTGATTTTAGTTACACATTCCAATCGGGAGAATTAACTGTAAACGACGAAGATTTTGCAGATACATTGGAAGCTCTAAAAGATCAAAACAACCTAGATGCTTTAGCAGATAAAGATGGCAATATAACCGTGCAAATTACTGGCGATATAAAAAATGATGAAGCTGGTAACACTGAACCATTTGAAGTAAGTGGCGGAACAGCAGAAAAGCCTTTACACTTAACATTCAAAGCCCCAGCAGATACTGAAGTTTCAGTTAATGGTGGCGATATTTTAACATCGCTCGTTGTTAGTGGAGAAGGTACAACGGTAACAGTTGGTAAAGGCATAACTATTAGTGGAGGTTTAAGTTCCACAGGTGGTGGCGTAATTGTAAAAGACGGCGGACATTTTATTCTCGATGGTGGTACTATTTCAGGAAATCATTCTAGCGGTGATACTCTTGCGTTTGGTGGAGCTGGAGTGAATGTAATTGGACACTTTCTATATAATAGCAACGGTACACTAAAGACAACTGGAAACAATGGATTTGACCAACTATATAATGACTCATCAAAAACATATCCACCAGCAAAGTTTACAATGAAAAGTGGGCTTATTACTGGAAACTCTGGTATTCGCGGCGGTGGAGTCTATGTAGTTGGAGCCACATTTATTATGGAAGGCGGAACAATCAGTGATAACACTGCAAATATGGGTGGCGGTATCTATATTCGCGGCGAAGGACAACCTACGTTGGTAACTCTCACTGGCGGTATTGTAGAAAATAACTTTGCAACACATGAGGCAGTCAACGGTGTAACTACGCGAGATGTTCTTGCTCGTGGTTATGGCGGAGGCCTCAATATTTCTGGTGGCCGAGGTGTCTATACAACCGTAAATATAGAAGATGGGTGTACTATTAGAAACAATGATGCTACAAAAACAGGGACCGAAATTGCATTTTATGACAATTTAATGAAGATAAGCATGACTGGCGGAGAAGTATACCACGATGGTGCTACGACCATAGAAACAAAAGCTGGCGAAACATATTCGTACGAAGCTGACAAAGCAACAGGTACATACCACAATGGTGGAACAAAAGTAGTTACAGAAGATAATAAATTCTTAATTACTAATAGTGTGTATTGGAATGGAAGCTCTCATAGCGCTTTTACCTTTTCTGGAGGAACAATTCAAGACAAAGAGGCCACAACAGCCTCTCCATTAATAAACTTATTTAAATCACGGTCAGGAACCTAGTTCAGCTAAAGAGAATAGATAGCATATAAGAAAACATTACATAAATGTAAGGAGTAACAAATGAGAAAACAATTATTTGCACTGTTGGCCATCTTATTGGTATTAGCAGGGTGTGCAAACACAAGTGGCGGGATGATGTCAGACATTAGTCCGAACTCAGTAGACAAGAGTAATGCAAATCTAGATTTAGAAGCACCTCAAGTAGAAATAAACATTGAAGGTCTAATATCTGGAGAAATTACCTCAGGAACAGGCTTAGCAGGGATTGAGTCAATATTGCTACAGAAAAAAGCTGATAGTAGCGACATAGATGGGATTGCAGCAGATGTAGATGAGGCAA
>CAYJNB010000259.1:0-2952 GCA_964371205.1 uncultured Treponemataceae bacterium | reverse complement strand
TGTCGAACCGCATCCATAGCAGAAATTGCTTGCTCATAGTTAGTCTGTTTACGTGTTCCTTCTTTTGTAACAGTAAAAGTGGTATCTTCGTGGGTAATTTTTAACTCATACCTTGTTACATTTCGAATCATTAGAGCATTGTAGTCTTTTTCTACAAAACCAGCATTGGCATTTATTATTCCCGTTTCAATTGATTGGACAGTCTTTCTGTCATCAAACCTTTTGAGCTCAAAACTAAGTTTTACATCATCTGAAACACCCTCAAATTTTTTGAAAGCTATTTGTGTATAATACCCTATAGAGTCTTTTAAATTTGCTGTATGCTGTGTTGTTGTAAAATATTCATTCACATAGTTCTTAAAGGTCTTTGCTCTCTCACTTGTTACCACAACGTCTATAGGTAGAGCAGAGTATACATTTTTATGAGGAGAATCTATTGTTAAAGTAACAGAACCATTTGTCTTTTCAAAAATATTAACGCCCGAATGTGTTGCTTTTAAGGTTGCACTGCCTCCACTTACAGATATCTCTGTAGCAGTAAGATTCTTTGCATCTTTTGCTACCACAGTAATAGGAAAAGCATCTACATATCCGTTTAAGATTGCTTTTATAGGAATTTCGTACGTTTCTTGTTCAGCGGATGTCTTTGAAGTATCACTTATATTTATTTTTCTGCTCGTCGCACTGGTACTTTCTATGTGTACAGCATCTGCATTGTTATTCTCAGAAAAATCGCTGACCGTTACAGTACTTTTTTCATAGTCTCTTAGAGAATTCAAGTCTATTGTAAAAGGTAGACCTGCGTATACTTCGTTATTTTTAGAGGAAACGGTCAATGTAGCCTTACCGTTTTCCTCTCCCGGTACTGCTACATTTTTATGCGTAAGAGTAAAAGAGAAATCCATGTAACCGTCTGCAGACACTCCAGTGTTTGTGATATTTTGAATCGAAACATTTGAACCCTCAGTAGTCGTTACTGTTAGAGGATAGTCTTTTACCACTCCTCCAAAAGTCATTGCCATATCTACCGCATAATCATTTGTTACTGCATTTCGTAAATCATCGTTTTTTATTTTTAAGTTCCACTCTGTCGGTTTATCTGGTGTTGGACTATATAAGTCTACTTTGTCACTCTTTTCTCGAAATGAGGTCATTACCACTTTTTGAGGATCTGAAACTCCCTTTGAATACGAAAAAAGCACCATTCTTAATGGCATTTCTGCATTGTATACAGTTGAAAGAAATTCAAAGACTATAGGAATGCTTCTTCTTTGTGCTAACGTTGTTTCGTTATAGGTTATCTCTATTATTGCGCTACCACTATCAGGAGTAAACTCAAAAGTCTTTGACCCTCCTGCAAATGAAGTTTTTAAATATCCATCTTCTGTTCCTTCAATAACCTCTGCATCTAATATACGCGCTACAATGTTTTGATCCCCTTCAGAATATGCACCGACATTCTCCTCTTTTGGAGGTAAAAGTTCGTTGAGCAACGGAATATCCATACTCAAAGTAAACTGTACAGTAGCAAATCCTTCCCCTGTTGTATCAATAATGGAAGCATATATAGAGTCCAAAGGAATATACTTAAGATTAGGGGTAGTTATTTCTTGCGAAGGAAGAAAATCAAAAGTAAAACTATTTGTTCCTACTCCTTGTACACCGGTACCTTCTTCCGGCTCTGGGTCTTTAATTTCCGGAACTTCTGTGTTTATAACTCCATCATCTAATATAGAAGGAGCAAAATAAACCCCATTGTTACACCCCATAATGAATGCAATACTTACGAAAATTATGCTGTATAGTATGTTTTTCATCTTTTTATTCTCTCTATTTCCATTCAACATCAAAAGTTAACTCCATATCGCCCCATCCGGCAGTCTTCCACCCATTAATAACGTCAGCAATATTTCCAATAGGCCAAATAAGGTCGTGCACATATGATGAAATTGAAACTGTAACTGTTTGCTTGTTATTTTCATCATCGGTACTTCGCTTTAATTCGTCCATAGCAATTTTTTTAATATGCCATCTCATATCGCTTCCATCTGAGTAAAAAACATTTGTTTCACCTGCTAGCTCCCATGAGTCGGTATACGGCACATACGAAAGTTGAATAAGAGGTTTTTCATGTTGCATTAGTACTTCATTATTATTACCAGTATCTTTCTCGAATATATTTGCGCTAATGCTTATTGTTTGTGAGCCTTCTCGAGGTCTCTCTATGGAATGATAGCTTGTACCAGAAATTGCGCCGGTATTTCCAACTTTTATAACCATAGCTCCTGAATAGTTCGACATAGTATGCCATGAACTAGTGTTATGTCTTGTCTTAATATTCCAAGCAAATTCAGGTTCATCGTATCCGCCAGCTCCTCCAGTTCCAACATCACCACCAATATCCATAAGACTTAGGTTTTTAAGCTTCATATTTGATATAATAAATTGTGCATTATCTACTTCGACATAATTATTTCGAATAACAGTAAGTTTAAATTCCGAAGGAGAATTTGTTGTGTCATAAACGTTTAATCCTGATTCATCTTTTAAGGAAAGCGTAATCAGTGATTCTTGCAATAGTGTTGGGTTTTGACCCAGTTCTATTTCGACTTTTATCGTTGGATTATCGGCACTAATTATACCTCGATGGCTATCTTGATTTTCGCCAAAATATATCTTCTCTACAAAACGGCTCACCTTATTATCTATAGAATAATCGAGTATTATAGGAGTACTTGCCTCTAAGTTTCCGAGAGTTATTTCGACCATAACTGTTTTTGGTTTATCTGCTGTCTCTTGTGTTAAGTCTGTATATTCAATGGTATATTCCCCTCGTGAACCAGAGAAATCGTATCCGCTTCCGGCATTTTTAAGATATGCAGAAAATATTTTTCCGGCTTCAGAGGCATTTGAAGACTGCCAAGAAACCTCGTAACACAATTCGATTTTTTG